>DNGN01000122.1 GCA_003486225.1 Chloroflexota bacterium | reverse complement strand
TCCACGGTGAACGCCTTGGGCGGCCTGCACCAGATGAGTGCCTGGCAGCGCCCGATCCTGACTGATTCGGGCGGGTTCCAGGCGTACTCCCTGATCCGCGAAAACCCCAAGCAGGGCAGCATTACCAATAAGGGCCTGGTGTTCCGCCAGCCGGGAGGCAAGCGTAAATACCAGCTGACCCCAGAAAAAACCATCCAGCTCCAGCTCAGCTTTGGGGCCGATGTGGTCATCTGCCTAGACGACTGCACCCATGTGGACGATGACCCTGCCACCCAGGCACAAGCTGTTGACCGCACGATTGCCTGGGCTGCCCGCTGCCGGGTGGAGTTCGACCGTCTGGCAGACGAGCGCAACCTGGAGGGAGCGGCTCGTCCCAAGCTGTTTGCGGTTGTGCAAGGGGGCGGCGACAAAACCCAGCGGAGGCGCTGCGCCGAAGCTTTATTGGAGATCGGTTTTGACGGTTATGGCTACGGCGGGTGGCCGCTGGATGGGGAATATAACTTACTGGAAGATATGCTGGCCTACGTGCGCGAGCTGGTGCCGCCCCAATTCCCGCTGCATGCCCTGGGCGTCGGACACCCAGAATACGTGGCCGCCTGCGCCCGCATGGGCTACCAGATGTTCGACAGTGCCCTGCCTACCCGTGACGCCCGCCGGGGCAGGCTGTACACTTTCACCGGCCCGCAGGGGCTGGGAGGTAGCTGGTTCCGCTTCCTGTATATCTATGACGACCAGCACATCCGGGCTGGGGAACCGGTCTCAGCTTTCTGCGATTGCGAAACCTGCACCAACTATTCGCGCGGCTATCTGCACCACCTCTTCAAACTGCACGACCATCTCTTCTTCAGGTTGGCCACCATCCACAATTTACGTTTCATGCGCCTGCTGGAAGACCGCATGAGGAAAGCCAATGGATGAGCCGCTGGAGAAACTGGTTGGCGACGTTTTAAGCAGCCCAAAATATGCCCATATTGATCCCGGATTGGTTGCCAGGATAGGACAGGTTGAACTGGGCAAAGGGCGCAAATACAAAGAAGTGGTCAAAGCCACCAAAAACAAACTCCACCAGGTAGGCGGGGCCTATTTTACCGCCGCGCTCCATTACGAAAGCTGGCTGGCAGAATTGAAGCTGGCTGAAGATCTTGAGGATCTCAAACAGATCTGCTGGATGTTGATGGGCAAGCATGCCTCAACCAGAGAACGCTTGCCGATCCTGAAGGATTTCTATGCCGAGATCTTCTCAAACCTGCCTGCGGTACATTCCATCCTGGATGTAGCTTGCGGATTGAACCCGCTCTCAATTCCCTGGATGCCCCTCAGCCCCGGCACCACATACCAGGCGTGCGATATGTACGCCGATATGGTGCAGTTTGTCGATGAATTCATAAAACTGCTGCCGCTAGACGGGCAGGCGCAGGTTTGCGATGTGGTATCCGCGCCACCAGATACCCCGGTGGACCTGGCCCTGGTGCTGAAAGCCATCCCCTGCCTAGAACAGATCGACCAGCAAGCCGGCACGCGCCTGCTGGACGGGATTAAGGCCCGCTACCTGGTGCTCTCCTTTCCGGCCAAAAGCCTGGGCGGGCGCCGCAAAGGGATGGTGGAAAATTATCAGGCCCGTTTCGAAGAACTGGCCGAAGGGCGCAGTTGGAAAGTGCTAGCCAGGCTGGAATACGAGACTGAACTGGCCTTTGTTGTGAAGTCTTAGGAGAGAGCTATGGCAGATGAATCGGTTAACAGCGCGTTGTTGGTGATTGATGTCCAGCAGGGTCTATTTGAACGGTCGGCACCTATCTATCAGGCAGAAAAGGTCCTGGACAACATCAATTTCCTGGTGGAAAAAGCCCACCAGGAAAATATTCCTGTGATTTATATCCAACATGCCAATGACACAACCCTGCAAAAAGGAACCCGGGAGTGGCAGTTTCATCCCCAAATAAAGCCCCAGCAAGATGATCTGCATATTCACAAACAGCATGGGAATGCCTTTGAAGAGACCGAACTGCACACAGAGCTGCAAAAACGAAACATCACCCGCATCATTGCAACCGGGCTGGTAACCCACGGTTGTGTCAAATCCACCTGTTTGGGTGGTCTGGAGCTGGATTACCAGGTTGTGCTGGCGAGTGACGCCCACAGCAATTTCAGTAATACTGCCAAACAGATCATCAAGCAATGGCATACCAAGCTGGCCGGGGCCGGAACTGAACTGCTTGAGACCAGCCAGATTGGCTTTTAGGCTTTCTTTAGACTTGGAGAGTGGGATGGCAGGTAATCTCTGCCACAGCCAGGTTAAAGGCTGAGTCTTGCCCGGCCACATCAAGCACGAGGATAGAGCCTGGATGCATGCTTGTGATCCATGATTCCAGATAGCTTTCCAGCACTGGTAAATCTTCCAGCGTGACTATTTGCTCAAGATCAATCATACGGGCACGCGCTTGCAAGCGGGAGCGCAGCAGTTCCAGCGGGGCGCGCAGCCAAACAACCAGGTCTGGTGCTGGCAGCCCGGCGCGCAGGGCATGATAGGTGCGCCGGCAAAGCGAATATTCCTTTTCATCCAGAAACCCCTTGTAATGAAATAAATGGGAATACAAATGAAAATCCTGGTCGAGGCCGCCATCCTGCACCCCCAGCTCATCCTCCGCACGGATCTGGTGTTCCTGTTCGGCACGGCGCAGCATGTAATCGAGCTGGTTGGGCAAGGCATAGCGGCGCACATCCCGGGCAAACAAAGGCTGGTAGGGGCGGTCCTCATGCGACTCAAGGTAAGCCTGAAACCCATCCAGCTTACCCAAAGCCTTAGCCAGGGTGGTTTTACCAGATCCGTTATTGCCAACAATCGATACAAGCTTTCCCATCAGATAAACTTCCCTTCCCTGGTAAGACGGAAATCCAGCTCCCAGAGGGCGTTTTTGTTGCTGTCGAAGCACAGCAATTCCTGGGCTGTGAGGTAATCTGCCCAGCGGTAATCTTCATGCTCGGCTGAGAGGGTGATCTCCTGCCCGGTGGTATCGGCGCCAAAGGCATATTCCGGCACCACCAGCACATCCGGCCCCCACAGCATCCCGGCCGCCTGAGGAGCAGGGATCGTCGCCATCGAATCAAGCTGGATGAAAGGGGTTTCGAGTGAAAGACCAGCTTCCTCGGCAGATTCCCGGCGGACAGCTTGCAAGGGGGTCTCGTCATCCTCGCCCCCACCGGAGATAGCCTGCCAAAAAGCCCCATAGCGCGGGGAGCGGCGGTAGAAGATCGCATATTCATATTCACCCGACGCGGTCATGCGGAATGGAAAGGCAATCACCTGAAAGGGAGCGCGCATATACCTGCTTTCTTTGCTAAAACTCAAACACGGCCTTGATGATCGGATGCTGGCGTTTTTTGCTGGTCTCGCGCAAGGCGCGGTCATAGCTCGCCAGCGGGTAGCGGCGGCTGACCATCCAGCCGAGATCCAAATCACCTTTTTCCAGCATTTCGAGTGCGATCTCGAAGGTTGAGCGTGTTCTTCCCTGCCACTGATCGACATGGTGATATATATAACTGGCGGTGACGGTCAATTCATTGTCAAAGATGGGTGTCCAGTCGATCCCTCTGGGCATGCCGGGCAGCCCTACGAGCACCACCTTACCGCCGGCTTTGGTCAGGCGGATGGCATCATCCAGGGTGCTGTCCTTGCCGATACAATCGAAGGTGACATCCACCCCGCCAACAAGGACGCGCTTGCCCATGATCGGGATATACAGCCTGCCATCGGTATGTTCAGAGATTTGCTGGAAAAGGTCACCGCCGTTAAATAAAACCTGCGCGCCNNGCCAGCCAACTGCATCAACCCGATGGTGCCCGCCCCGAGGATCAGCACGGTCTGGTCGTCTGCGGGCATGTTCTGCAAAGCGGCATGCAAGCCGCAGGCGAACGGTTCGACCAGCAGGGCGTTCTCATCACTGACGCTGTCCGGAACACGGTAAAGCTGGGATTGGTGAGCGACAAACACCGGGCTCCAGCTGCCACCAGTATCTTTGCAGGCACCGATCGCCAGTCCTGGAGAAATAGCTCCGCGGGCAATATTGGTGCAGCGGTTGACCTCGCCTTTCCGGCAGAATTCACACCACTCTTCTTGGGCAAAACCACGCGGCGCGCACCAAAGTGTTGGCTCCACGATCACCCGGTCTCCCAGCTGCCAGCCGTGTACCTGCGCGCCGACCTCGGCAATCTCCCCAACCAGTTCATGCCCCAGTGTGAGCGGGGAAGAAGAGAACGGTTCATAATAGGTGGAGGTTTTAAGAGTGATGGTGCCCATATCTGTGCCGCAGATCCCAGCCAGCCGGGTATTGATCTTAACCCACTCCGGGCCGGGCAGATCAGGTTCTGGCACCTGCTTAAGCGAGGTACATGAAATACCGCTCCACAACAGCGGCGGATAGACCTTATAGAGGATTTTTCCGATCACATAACGGGGGATGGTGAGGTTAAATTGAACGGCGTCCATGGCAGAAATTAAAACACAAAAATCAAAGCATGGTGGCGAATTGCTTTCCAGTGGTCAGAGTCAAAAATCTGGTCTTGGATCCTGACCATCAGGCGGTGGAGGAAACACAATTCTTCGATTTGATATGCAAATTTGATTTACGAATATTCATACGACCTGATGAACAAAAGGGAGTAGGTGACACCCGCTCCCCTGGTCAATCACAGGGCGTGTAGCTCCAGCAGCTCAAACCTCTGTATAATTAATTTAAACAAATGATAGAAAAGAGGCGGCAATGAATAAGAAACATACGGTATATGTGGTCTCTGGCGGGGTTGGTTCCAGTGGGGAGCAGTTGGTGCGTACGGTTCTGGCACAGTTCCCAAACCAGGATGTGGAATTGGAGGTAATCCCCCGGGTACGCAGCCGCGAAAAAATTAAAGAGATCACAGCCCAGGCCGCCCAGGATGGTGCCCTGGTGGTCTATACCATGGTCAATAATCAGCTGCGGCAAACCCTCACCGAGCAGCTGGCGCAGCATACCATCCCTGCTGTAGACCTAATGGGGGAACTTGTTGACCATTTCAGCCGCATCTTTGGGCAACAGCCATCCGGTATCCCCGGGCTGTACCGCCAACTGCACCAGAGCTATTTTGAGCGGGTAGCGGCGATTGACTATTCCCTGGAACACGACGACGGCATTGACCCGGCTGGCTGGCAGCAGGCAGATGTGCTCCTGATCGGCCCTTCGCGCACCGGCAAAACCCCGATCAGCATGTACCTGGCCGTCACAGGATGGAAAGCCGCCAACTACCCGATCGTGCCCGGGTTCAACCTGCCGCAGGAACTGGAACAGTTGGAACCTGCCAGGGTGATCGGCCTGACAATCGACCCGGTCCGACTGGAGGCACACCGCACCCAGCGCCAGAAGCGGCTGGGCACCCTGGTGCGCGATTCGGAATATACCGACCTACAAATGATTTACCAGGAGTTGGAGGAAGCAGAGAGATTCTACCGCCAGGCAGGCTACCGGCATGTGGACGTGACTGACAAGCCGATCGAGACCTGTGCGGATGAGGTGCTACGCCTAATCCCTAACCGGGAGTGACCGGGCAAAGCGCTTGGTTGCGGAGTTCAGGCTCGGTATAAGTCCTGTGGCCAGGAAAAGTTACCCCGTACTCTCTGCCAGCCATATTTCCAGTTGGGTGCGTGAACGAATATCGATGGGGGCTTTCAGGTAACGGTGGATTTTGGCTTTTAAGTTATCAGGGTCAAAGTTGTCACGGTACATTTCAAGAATAGAGACCGTCTGCTCCTGGTAGGGTTCAACCATCACGGCTAGCCCGGTAGTAATCTGCCCCGGCTGGAGCACCCGGCAGTACAGGCCAGGGCGCTCGCCGGCTTTGAACTTCTTCACAAATTTGGGGTCTTCCATGCGGGCAGCAAAAGTGGCGCATGGGATGCGCGGGGCGGTGATTTGCAAGACCACCTCGCCAGCCAGCAGCTTATCACCAACATTGAATGCAGGGCTCTCCAGCCCACTGATGGTCAGGTTTTCGCCGAAGGTGCCGGGGGGAAGCTGACGGCCAAGTTCTGTGGCCCACCAGTCATAATCCACCTGACCATATATATAAATTGCCTGGTCCGTCCCGCCGTGGTTCTTCTGGTCGGCAATTACATCCCCGGCAAGCCCCAGAGGAGCAATCTCGACCGGGCCTGCAACAGGCTGTTTGTAAATCCCGGTGATGTATTCGGATTGATTGCGGATGACCATGCGCTTAGAACCGCGGTTGATGCTGAGAATGTTCATAGGGCATTCCTAAAGAAATCGAGTAATTAGCTTAGCACAAACCATTATACCTTCTTCGACTCTACGGCGGGAGTGACCTTTGGCTGTGCTGCTCAGCAACCACACGGCAAAATTATTACGATCGATTTACTAAACGAAAAACCAGGGCTACACAGGCCAGCACATTCATTACAAAAGTTACCCAGACCACAATTTGAAGTAGTGGCCACCCATACGGGATAGGGGAATAAAAGGACAGATCGTAAAGAGTAAACAAGGTGGGCAGCAGACTAGCAACTAACAGGATGATCCACGCTTTGGAAAGACCTGCAAAAGCGAGCTGCAGTCCCCATATCCAGAATCCCACAATCGCCAAAACAATTAGTGTTTCCACGAACGCTGCCTTTACACCAGGGGTTAGCTGTTCAAGCACGTATCGAGAGACGAGAAATGCATAGGCGATAAAGGCCAGCAAACCAAAGATGGAAAATGTTACGGCCCCTTTTTCAGAATTAATCCAGACGAACATTAATTTACCTCCTCTCAGGTCATCGGCACGAACCAACTGTTTTGAATTCACACAGGCAGGAAAGACAAAGAATTTTCAGAAGGATGAACCACTGAAGAACTAAAAAAAATAACCCCCGCCTGTCAAAACAGTTGCATCATTTTTTGAACCAGAGAGAAAGAAACCAACAGGGACGCACAGTAGTGCGTCCCTGTGAATCGGCGTGCAAACCGAGTGTCAGCTACAGCTCCGAGGAGCGCGTTTTATCACGGCTGGTCAGAAGCGCCACAAATTCTGCAAAAGCCATCCCGTTGACTTGGGAGCCGTCGCGCTTGCGTAGGGAGACCGTGTTGTTTTCGATCTCCTGGTCACCGATCACCAGCATGTAGGGCACCTGGAACTTCTGCGCTTCGCGGATCTTGGCATTCATGCGGTTAGCACTCAAATCCGCATTGGCGCGGAATCCCAATTCGAACATCTCGGCAGCCAACTTTTTGGCATGCGCATTGTGACTGTCCGTGATCGGGATGATGCGCACCTGTTCGGGAGAGAGCCATACCGGGAACTTTCCGGCATAATGCTCGATCAGGAAACCAATCATGCGCTCATGCGTGCTGAGCGGGGCGCGGTGGATACACAGGGGAATCTCTTCCTCGCCCTTCTCATTGATAAACTTCAGGTCAAAGCGCGCTGGGACGGCGAAGTCCACCTGGTTCGTGGCCAGCGAGAATTCCCGGCCAATGGCGCTCCAGATCTGAACATCGATCTTGGGGCCATAGAAAGCCGCTTCATCCGCGGCCTCGACATACGGCACACCGCCGTTATCCATCGCCCGGCGGACCATGTCCTCGGTCTTGAGCCACAGCTTTCCATTATCGACATATTTCTTGCCCAACCCGTCCGGAGAATGGAGTGAGAGGCGCATGACATACTTGTCGATATTGAAGATCTCAAAGTATTCCCGGTAGATGGCNNCGCACCCGCATCAGGCCGAACAGCTCGCCGCTCTTCTCGTAGCGGTAGCAGGTACCATACTCACCCAAACGGACGGGCAGATCACGGTAGCTGCGTAGCTGGCTGGCAAAGATCTTATGGTGCATCGGGCAGTTCATTGGCTTGACGAAGTAGCGTACTCCCTCTAGTTCCATCGGCGGGTACATGCTTTCTTCGTAATACGGCAGGTGGCCGCTGCGGATGAAAAGGTCTTCCTTGGTTAGATGCGGCGTACGCACCGGGCTATAGCCATGCCGGCGCTCCACCTCATGGGCCAATTTTTCCAGCTGCTCGATAATCACTGTGCCGCGCGGCGTCCACAGCGGCAGGCCCGGACCAACCTCATCGTCAAACGTGAACAGATCCAACTCTTTACCCAGCTTGCGGTGATCACGTTTCTTGGCTTCTTCCAGCCGCCAGAGGTAGTCTTTGAGTTCTTCTTTGTTCTTCCAGGCCGTGCCGTACACCCGCTGGAGTTGGGGGTTGTGTTCATCACCACGCCAGTAGGCCCCAGCAATGCTCATCAACTTGAAGGCGGAGGGATTGATCTGACCGGTATGCTCAACATGCGGGCCGCGGCACAGGTCGGTAAACACATCGTGCGTGTAGAATGAGATCTCGGGTTTTTCATCCAGGGGCTGGCCGTATTCATCCACCCCACCCGCTTCCAGCCCTTCGATCAGTTCGATCTTGTAGGGCTGGTCCTTGAAGCGGGCTTTGGCTTCTTCAGCCGAGACCACCTGCTTCTTAAATTCATGCTTGCCGGCAATGATCTGGCGCATACGCTTCTCGACGGCTTCAAGGTCCTCGGGCGTCAGGTTACGGGGCAGATCAAAATCGTAATAAAAGCCGTCTGCAATCGGCGGTCCGATCGCAATCTTGGCCTCATTGGCGTCGAAAAGTTCCATCACGGCCTGCGCCATGATATGGGCAGCAGAATGACGGATCTTGTAGAGCTCGGATTGCTCATATGGGATTTGTTTTTCATCAGACATTTTTAACTTCCTTGTAATTCGTAGTCAATAATCAGTGTTCAATAGCCAGAGCAACACAGGTGGCAGGCGCGGTCAGGAAACAGCCTCGGGAAGGTTTGCTGAATGGGTATCGGTTTAGATGCAGCATGCCAACCTCCTTAAATATCAAACGCCCATGCCATCAGGGCATGAGCGATCTTCACACTCACACGGTTCCACCTGATTTGATCGAATCCAGAGGGATCGACCATCTCATTATTGGCCGGTAACGGGGCCAGCCGTTCCTCCTACTTTGGTCGGATACAACCGGTTCGGATTTCCGCTCGCGGGTGGTATTCTCCGGGGGCTGCCTGAGCTGGCTCTCAACCGCTGGCCTGCTCTCTCTGTCGGCTGCCGGGCCAGATACTTTTCCCGGTCTGGGCGTTTCATTTGATGTATTTATTATAAGAGTCAAATAGAGGATGTCAAGTGCTAATGGAAAATTGTATAATACATCCATGTCCACACCGATTATCCTGCCACGTACATTCTACGACCGCGAGACCCTGACGGTGGCGCGCCAACTGCTGGGGAAACGCCTGGTACATATCGAGCAAGGCCAGCGATTAGCCGGACTGATTATTGAGACTGAAGCCTACTGCGGCGAGCAGGACCTCGGCTGCCATGCCAAAGCCGGTCGTACGCCGCGCACCGAGGTGATGTACGGCCCGCCAGGCGTCTCCTATGTCTATTTCACCTACGGCATGCACTGGCTCTTCAACACCGTCACCCGCTCTGCCGGGGAACCGGAGGCTGTCCTGGTGCGGGCGATCTTGCCGAAGGAAGGATTAGCCAGCATGGCCAAAAGGCGTGGCCAACAGCCGCCCAGGCATTGGACCAATGGTCCGGCCAAGCTGACCCAGGCCTTGGGCATTGATGGCCAGCATAACAACCTCGACCTAACCACTCCTGAAGCCGGATTGTATATTGAGGAAGGTGTTGAGGTACCTGAAGAATGGGTCATCTCCACCCCGCGCATCGGTTTATTCAGCGTGCCGGAGCCCTGGAAAAGCGTCCCCTGGCGCTTTTTAGTGGTGGATGCCGATACCCGACTGGGGTAAAATTGATCACAGACTACATTTTACAGATGATTGTCAGAAAAGAGTAAACGCATGTTCCGAAAAAGAGATGACGCAGATTTAGCGC
>DNGN01000071.1 GCA_003486225.1 Chloroflexota bacterium | reverse complement strand
CCCCAGGCCAGGGCCTGCTCTTTGGTCATCTTGCCAATGCCGCGCACGCGGTCGATGAAGATCGGGTTCTTGGTAAGCAGGTCTTCGTACTGCTGGATGCGGGACGGCATGTAGTCCACAAATTTGCGCACGGCCTGCTCAAAATCAACTGGCACATCGCGCCACAAGCCGCCCGGGCGGATAAAGGTGGTCATCATGCGCTGTCCGGAGCACATCTCCATAATATCAAGGATGTATTCGCGCTCGCGGAAGCAGTACAGGAAGACCGACATGGCGGCCAGGTCAAGGGCTTGCGTCCCCAGCCAGACCAAATGCGAGGCAATGCGCTGCAGTTCGGCAAAGATGACCCGCACCACCTGGGCGCGTTCTGGCACATCCAGCTCGGTCAGCTTTTCAACCGCCAGGCAGTAGGCCAAATTGTTGCCCATCGTGTTCAAGTANNGTCTTGGTTTCCATATTCTTCTCGATACCGGTGTGCAAGAAGCCGATATCGGGAATACAGTTGATGATAATTTCACCGTCCAGCTCAAGCAGCAAACGCAGCACGCCGTGGGTACTGGGGTGCTGCGGTCCCATATTGAGCAAGAGGGTATCACCCTCAAACGCCTGCGCGCTGACCAGGTGCCTGAGTTCGTCTAATGAGGTATCTACTCTTTCCAGCATAGCCATAGGCGCTTCACCTATTCCTTCGGGCGCGGTTTGCGCTGGTCGATTTCATCGTAATTGAATGTGAACTGCACTTCTTCATACCCCAGCGGGTAATCTTTGCGCAGCGGATGGCCTTCCCAATCGTAAGGCATCAGGATACGTCGCAGATCAGGGTGGCCTTCAAAACGGATGCCAAACATATCCCACAGCTCGCGCTCCAACCAGTTGGCATTCGGGAAAACCGTGGTCATGGTGTCCAGGGTGGGTTCGTTCCCATCCAGAGGCACCCGCAAGGTGAGGCGTATGTGCTGAGAAACCGAATTGAACTGGTACACCAGGTGGAAGCGGGGGCTGGTTTCGGGCCAGTAATCCACCGCCGTGATGTCCGCCATGATCTCAAAGTGGTGCTGATCGCGCAGGGCAGTGGCGGCGGCGATGATGTGTTCGGCAGCGACCAAAACCTGCACCTCGCCGCGGAACTCCGTGACCTGGCCGCCAAACCTGGTGTGCAGGTCTTTTACAGCATTTTTCAAGGCATCATTTTCCATATTGCACCACCTGCTAGGACCAATCTTTCATCTGCTCGCCCTTGACCTTCTCGTGCAGGGTGACAATACCGTGGATCAAGGCTTCGGGGCGCGGCGGGCAGCCAGCCACAAACACATCGACTGGCACAATCTCATCCACACCCTGGACAATGGCATAATTATTGAACACACCGCCGCAGGAAGCACAATCACCCATGGCCACGACCCACTTGGGGTCAGGCATCTGGTCGTACAAACGGCGCAGCACGGGGGCCATCTTGCGAGTCACGCGCCCGGCAACAATCATCAGGTCCGACTGGCGCGGGCTGGCGCGCATCAGTTCCATCCCGAAGCGGCTCATATCAAAATGAGCGCCCTGGGCAGCCATCATTTCAATGGCGCAGCAAGCCAAACCGAACAGCATGGGCCACATGGCTCTGGTGCGGCTCCAGTTCACCAGGTCTTCCAACCGGTGAGTGACCACACCCAAGTTACCTAGTTTTTGTTCTACTCCCATTCAAATGCTCCCTTCTTCCAGGCATAAACGAAGCCGACCAATAGGATCAACACGAAGACTGCCATTTCGATCACCCCAAACAGGCCCAGCTCTCGATAGACAACCGCCCACGGGAACAGGAAGATCACCTCGACATCGAACAAGATGAAGAGCACCGCTACCAGATAAAAGCGAATAGGCATTTGTCTGGTACCAGGACCATAGGGCATCATTCCGGATTCATAGGGGGCGCCTTTACGTTCTGTGGGTCTGCGCGGGCCAAACAAATGGCCTAGAGCAATCACCAATACACCTAAGGCAAGGGTTATTCCGATCAGGATAGCAATTGGGTAATACGCTTCTAGCATGGCACACCTTATCTTTATATTTTTTCAACTATTTTAAAGAGATAACGCGGTAAACCAGCGGCGTTATCCGCGAATTCCAAACGTTTGTTAGTTTAACACATGCCGATATTAACGTCCAGTACAATTTTTCACAAGTAATCTTACCATATTTATCCAAAATTTTTTTAGACCAGCGCACTCAACCCCAGCCTGCAAGTGCCAAGAACCTCGACACGCATGCCGTTAGGCCAAAAAAGGAACAAACCTTTTGCCAGAAACGTTCTAAAGATACGGTTTTTGGTTGAGGTCAGGAGGATCCGATGAGCATTAAAAACAAGTGGGTTGCTGCGGGTGTGGCTGTAATTGTCGTCACATCCGTGCTNNTCCATCCACCGCGAGCACCAGAAGCTTTGGGAGCAGCGGCAGGAATGGCTGATCAATAAGGAAGGGTTGGTGGCGTGCGAACCCTCTCTACCGTGGGAGTTTTTCACCCCCCAATGTGTCAATACGCGCTGCGAGGCAGTCCTGCTGCAAAACCAGGCCATCCTGGAATTCGAAAAGCCACCACAGCTTGGACAGCCAGCCAGGCTAACTTTCACCTTTGAATTTTCTGAGGACAAGACTGATGTTGATGCAGAAATCTTTCTACCGCCAGGGATTGAACTCCTCGAGGGTGAGCTGTCCTGGCAGGGCGACCTGCCGCAGTCTACAGAAAAAGTGCTGCAGCTGACCCTCCAGGTCAATGAAACCGGTCATTTCCGGATTGAAGGAACCGTCGATTTTGCCACCGGCTTTCCGCTGAATGTGCAGGATTCGGTTGATCTGGAAGTCACTCCCGAGCAAACCTTTATGGAGACCCGTCCGGTCAATTATTGGGAACAGCGAATAGGTTATGCCGTACCAGCCAACCAAGATCGGGTGAACACTGAGCTCCTGATCGAACCCAAGCCAGCTCTAGGGGAAATTTTTACAATCATCTACCGCAGCCAGGCGCTTCTGGAAGCGGCTCCCCAAAAGATGCAGCTGAACCTGGCGCTGCCAGAGAATGCATTCGAGGTCATCTCCGTCCAGTTTTCAGAAGGGGGCGATTTGAATCAAAACAGGATGGAATTCATCTGGCTGGGCAGTCCGCATACCACTGAAGCCGTCGAGCTTAAGCTGACTCTGAAGCCCATCAGCACGGGTTGGGGTCCCGTGATTGCCAACACCTTCATTGATGAAGCCGGCATCACAGATACCTTAATGGCAGACATATACGTAGGCAAGTACGCCGGAGGGACCTCGCTGCGAGAGCCGTAAACAGGCCCTCATCTGCGAGCTTATGTCTCAGCCGGAAAGGGCATCCAAAACATCAAAAGTAGCGCTCATCACACCAAACAGCTGGTCGTAGGGAATCGGCGGCGGGCCGCCAGCCAGGATGGCAGCCGCGAAGGCATCCCATTCGGCGGCATGCCCTTTATCCTGCCGCAGGCGTGATTTTTGCAGCTTGCGGGAATTGCGGTAGAAGGTTTCCAGGCTGCGGAAATCGTCCAGCACGGCCACCCGGCCACCACTGAAAACTTCCACCCGCTCCTTGGATGCGGTCTTGTCACCGTTCGACAGGTAGCTGACAGTCCCCAGAGAACCATCCGGGAAGCTGAGCTGAATCAGCACATTGTCCTGGCGGTAGCGTCCCTGGTCGGGCAAAGCCTTGGCGCTGACCTCGGAAGGCGGCGCGCCGACCAGCCAGCTGATAAAGTCGATAAAGTGGCATCCTTCACCCAGGATGCGTCCGCCGCCCTGGGCCAGGTCGTGCACCCAGTGTTCGAGCGGGATATAGCCGGCGTTCACCCGGTAGTGAGCCACAAGCGGTTCGGCACTCTTTTCCAGGAAGGCTTTCATCTGCAGCGAGAGGGGGGCAAAGCGGCGGTTGAACCCCACCATCAGCAGCGGTGCGCCGGGCTTCTCAACTTCCGCTCGGATCTCAGCCAGCTCGGCCCGCGTCAGGGCCAATGGTTTCTCACAGAAGACATGCTTGCCCGCCCGCAAGCCAGCCAGAGTCTGGGGGCCGTGCAGGTGATGGCGGGTGAGAACAGCCAGGGTGTTGACCGCCGGATCGTGGATGAGCTTTTCTGGTTCACTGGTAGCATAGCCAAAGCCGTACTTGCTGGCTGCATGCTGGGCACTGCGCCCGGAGCCGGAGGCCACCCCAACCAGCTGAATATCTTTATGCTTGGCTGCGACCGGGAAGATCACCGCCCCGGCAAAATTACCCGCTCCCAGCACGCCCAACTGGACGGAATCGCTGCGGGGCGCCGGGCTGGGTGCCAGCCGGACAGTCTGCTTTTCTGCCAGGTCTCCCAAACCGGAATCGGGGTATGTGAGCAGCACTGCCAGGAAAGGCGCTCCGGTCTTTCCGGTGATCAGCTCATAGGCCTCCGCACCCTGCTCAATGGGGAAACGGTGACTGATGAGCGGGCTCACCTCCAGCTTGCCATCCCCGATCAGGTTCACAAAAGCGCTCAAGTTGCGGCCGGCTGTCCAGCGCACAAAGCCCAGCGGGTAATCATGCCCGCCTTCTTCGTAGCTGGGGTCGTAGCGCCCCGGCCCATACGAGCGGGAAACGATGAAATCAATTTCTTTATAGAAGTACACCCGGCGGGGAAGCGCCAAACCCACAGCCCCCACAGCCACCACCCGGCCGCGGTCGCGGCAGAGTTCCCCGGCCAGTTCCACCGGGTCGTTCGCGGGGGTATCGGCACATATCAGCACAATATCTGCCCCAGCACCCTGAGTAAATGCCTGAGCGCCATCCTCAGCCTGGGGGCGCAAAACTGCCTCGGCACCCATCTGACGGGCCAGTGCCACCCGCTGCTCGTCCAGGTCCACCCCGAATACGCGGCATCCGGCGGCCTGCGCCAATCCAACCGAGATCAGCCCCAGCAGTCCCAAACCGATGACCGCCACCGTCTCGCCGACCTGCGGCTGGCCGAGGCGGAAGCCATGCAGGGCGATGGCACCCAGGGTGCCAAAAGCACCCGACTCAAAGTCCACATTCTCCGGCAGCGGGGCCAGCAAATTGACCGGCACCACGGCATACTCCGCATGCACTGCATAACCACCCCCGGCACACGCTACCCGCTGGCCGACCTGGAAACCTTGCACGCCTTCTCCTAAACCCACCACCGTCCCGGCCGAGGAATATCCGAGGGCCATTGGCTGATCGAGCCGGTTGAAAGCTGCATCCAGGGTGGAGAGCACACCTTCCCGGCGGGCTTTATCCAGCACCTGTTTGGCCAGGTCTGGGCGGGACTGCACCTTGCCCAGGAGAGATTTTTCGGCAAATTCGACCACCATGCGTTCGGTCCCGGCAGAGACCAGAGAAGCGGCGGTCTTCACCAGCACCATCCCCGGCTGGGGCGCAGGCACGGGCACTTCCACCACCCGGGATTCTCCATCCCGCATACTTTGTAGCAACTGTTTCATGTTCCCTCATTATGCAGCATAATACAAAAATTCTACCACGGGAAAGGGATTATTTTACTGGCGGGTAACCTCGCTTGTAACGGAGCAGTCAGTTCCTTTTACCGGTCTAGAAGTGTTATACTTTTATAGAGGATGTTCGCTGAAGAAAATGCCCGCGGCAGCCGAGCATGACAATTCGTTTTAGCCCTTCAAAAACCAGACCAACTCGATCAATCCCGCTTGTTTGACCCGCACCTTCCCACCGTTGGACTCCAGCGAACCTTTCCCCTTCAGAACAAGTTTTTGGCTCATTTACACCAACCCAAAGGAGAAACGGATGATAAAAGTTGAGAGCTCAGTGACGATCAAGGCGCCTGTGGACACCGTCTTTGCCTTTATCGACGACCCGGACAACTCTCCCAAATGGCAGAGCGGGGTCGATTCCCTGGAACACGATGGCAGCATGCAAATCGGCAGCCAATACACCGAGGTGCGCAAGTTCATGGGGCGAGAGATGCGCACCACCCTTGAGATCACGCATTATGAAGCCAATAAGCTATGGGGGGCCAAGACTCTCAGCGGACCGGTGCCGTACCAGGTCATGGTGACATTTGAAGCTGTCGAGGGCGGCACCAAAATGACCACTACGGTGGAAGCAGAACCGGGCGGTTTTTTCAAACTGGCCGAAGGCGCGGTCAGAAAACAGCTTGAAAGCGGCTTGAAAGAGGACAACCAGACCTTGAAAAATATGCTGGAAGCCCAATAACGGGCAGCCGCATCTGGAATTTTTAATAGAATATTTCAACCCTCAGCACACCGCGGCTGGCAAAGGTTTCAGGCCAGAATTCACCAGGACCAGTTGATTGATTGGCCAATGAGTGGTAGCCTGATGATTTTTACACAGGTGGGTGTCAGATGACAATTGTTGCTGGTTTGCTAATTTTGAGCGCCTATCTTCTAGGCTCAATTCCGTCTGCCTATTTTGCCGGGAAATGGATCAAAGGGATCGATTTACGCCAGCATGGCAGCGGGACTGTCAGCGGGTCGATGGTCTGGGAACATGTCGCCTGGTGGGCGATTGTACCAGTGGGGGTTTTTGACATCTTCAAAGCCGCACTCCCCACCTGGCTGGGCTTAAAGCTGGGGTTAGGGGAAGGCGTGGCCCTGGCAGCGGGTATTGCAGCCCTGGTGGGACACAATTGGCCGCTGTATTTAGGCTTTACAGGCGGTCGCGGCCTGAGCCCATTTTTAGGTACCATCACCGTCCTTTATCCATGGGGCTTTGTTTGGATGCTTGCCTTTCTGGCCATCGGGTACCTGTTAGGAGATTCAGCTCCCTGGGCTCTGGCCAGTCTGGTCCTGCTGCCGGTTTTCGTGCTTCTGATGGGCGGGCCATCTGTGCTGCATGGGGCTGCCGCAGCGATGGTGCTCCTGACAATCATTAAGCGACTGGAGGCCAATCGAAGGCCCCTGCCGGAAGAAAAAATACAGCGCAGGAAAGTGCTCCTGCGCCGCTTGTTCTTTGATCGAGATATCCGTTCACATCAGGAATGGATCAGGCGTGGATCATAAAATTTTGTGCTCCAGCCCGCAAATTGTCTGAGGAGTATTGCTGAATGCCTGATCCAAAAAGGAAATAAGCTCCTGAATTTGGACATCCAGCAAGGGTGCGCGCACTGCGCTATGATCTGCCCCCTCAACCAGCCACATACATTTGGGCTGATTAGCGGCTTCGTATAAATCTAAGGCCTGGGCCTGGGTAATGCGCGCATCATCCACGCCGTGGATCAACAAGAGCGGTCGCGGCGAGATCTGGTCTATGACATCCTGTGGCCGGACCTGATTGCGCGAAAATTGTTTGCGGAACTCCGCGAACTTGAAGGTCAGCTCAAACAAGGATTTGGGGAAAAACTTGGGCCGATTGGTGTACCAGATATCTTCCACCGAAGGGAAAGGGGCCGCAGCCACCAGGGCATCTATGCGCGGATTGCGCGCTGCACTGATTATGGCAGACGCCGCACCGGCAGAATGCCCAATGACAGCTATTTGTTCAATGCCTTTGGTATCCGAAAGGAAGGCAACGGCCGCATCAATATCTTTGCTTTCGTGCGCGCCGTAGGTAAACCCGAAGCGGTTGCCTTCACTGCGCCCATGGCCGCGATAGCTGAAGAGCAGCACGTGGTACCCTGCCTGATGCAAAGGCGCAGCCAGAGAGATCCCGGAACGCTGATCTTTCGAAGTGGCGGGAGCATAGATGACCACCGGGCTGTCTGCTTTTTGGCTGGGGAAAAACCAGCCCTGCAGGGTGAACCCATCCGGGGTTTGAAAGGACACTTCTTCAAAAGAAATATCCAAATCACTAATTAAACGCTGATCTTTTTTGGGGTAGATAGGCGCCATGGTCGCCAGCATCTCCCCGATGGTTGGACTGGTTACTATCAGCATTGAAAATCCAACCAGGACACTTGATATTATTTTGACTATATTTAGGATCATTTTAATTTTCTAAAATCGGTCGGCATGCGTGGCAAACTCAGTCAACAAAAGAATTGGGTTACTTTCTATGATTGGGAATGATTGACATTGCACTCCGAATATGCTTGAATTTTTATGAGGCAATTCGTTGTTCTGTGCTTGTTATCTAAAAGCGAAGGATTAGAAATGTCTGAAGTGGTGATTTTAACCGACAGCGTTGCCCAGATCCCGCCAAAACTTGCTCAACAATACCACATTGGGATCATTCCCTATGCCATTATTATTGATGACCATGCTTATTGGGATGGAGTAGACATCTTTCCTGCAGAGCTTTATCAGCGAATGCGAACAGAAAACTTTTTGCCCCGAACATCTCACCCTTCATTGGGGGAATATATAAACTTTTTTAACACATACTTGAATAATGACGCTCAATCCATTCTTTACCTTACCCTGTCCGGGGAATTGAGCGGCGCGTTCAGCACGGCGTCTAAAGCAGCACTGCAAATTGAGCAAGAGCATCCTGGGAAACGAGTGGCGGTTTTTGATACCCGCACAGCCACTATCGCCCAGGGTTTTATCGCCCTGAAAGCAGCCAAGGCTGTCCAAAATGGTGCAGACTTTAGGCAGGCCCTAAAGATTGCCAAAAAAGAACAAACCAGGGTAGGCTTTGTTGCCATGCTTGAAACCTTATCCTACCTCGCTCGCGGTGGGCGTGTCGGGAAGGCTGCCTACCTGGTCGGCAACCTGATCAAGATCAAACCAATCCTGACCATCGATAGAGACGGGATTGTGGTTCCTTTGGGTAATCTGCGTGGCGAGAAAAAATGTATCCATAAGCTGATTGACTGCATGGCAAACCGGATCGGTAACCAGACTCCCACCCAGATAGCCGTGATGCATGCCGATGATCTTGAGATGGCCATGCAGCTCAAAGAAGAAGCCCAGGAGCGGTTTGGCCTGGACGAAATCATGCTGACCGACTTCACCCCCGTGATGGGCGCGCATGCCGGCCCGGGTGTCCTGGGCCTGGCCTATTCTCTCGAATAGCACCTCTTTCTGTATCTACGGCTTTCCATATGTGTTTTAAAGCTGGAGGTATTTCTCCGGTTTTTTGATATAATTCAGGCCTTGTAGTAATTTAAATCACAAGGAGCCCCCAGTGACAGACCCAAGAATACTGAAACACGCCGATATCCTGGTGAACTTTTCCACCGATATTCAACCAGGAGACCGGGTAGTAATCGAGGCCACAACCGCCGCCGAACCGATGCTAGAAGCCCTGATCCAGCGCATCTTGGAAAACGGCGGGTACCCTTACCTGATCACCAAGCTGCCCAGAGAAGAAGCTATTTTCCTGAAGTACGCCCAGGAAGCCCAACTGGTCCAGACGCCTCAATTTCTACAAATGGCTTACGAGCAGTTTGAGGCCCGCATCCGCCTGCACTCGCTGACCGACACCAAAATGCTCAGTGAAATTGACCCGCAAAAGCAGGCTCTGTACTCTAAAGCCCACTCACCCATCCTCGCCACCCAGATGGCGCGCGGCCTGACGCGCGAGCTGAAATGGTGCACAACCCTCTACCCCACCCAGGCATTTGCCGATGAAGCCGGGATGAGCCTGGAGGATTACAAGGATTTTGTATACAGTTCTATGCATGCCGATACCGATGATCCGGTCAGCTATTGGAAGCAAATGGAGCAAGACCAGGCCAAATTTGCCAGGCTATTTGACGGCAAAGATAAAGTCGTGCTGCGCGGCCCAAATGTAGACCTGCGGCTATCAGTAAAGGGTCGAACCTTCATCAATGCCTGTGGGTTGAACAACATGCCGGATGGCGAAATCTTCACCGGTCCGGTAGAAAATTCCGTCAACGGCTGGGTGCGCTATACCTATCCATCGATTTCAAATGGGCGCGTGGTGGAAGACATCGAATTGGAATTTGTAGAAGGACAGGTGCTGCATGCCAAAGCGGCCAAGAACCAGGATTTCTTGCTGCGGATGCTGGATACAGACCAGGGAGCTCGCTACGTGGGAGAATTTGCTATCGGCCTGAACTACGAGATCAACAAGTTCACCGGTAATATCCTCTTCGATGAAAAGATCGGCGGCTCGTTCCACATGGCCCTCGGAGCCGGCTACCCTGAAACCGGCAGCCTGAACAAAAGCCAGCTGCATTGGGACATGATCTGCGATATGCGCACTGATTCAGAGATCCTTGTGGACGGTGAGTTGTTCTATAAGAATGG
>DNGN01000295.1 GCA_003486225.1 Chloroflexota bacterium | reverse complement strand
GCAGTCCAAAGGAAAGATTGCCGTCCACATTCATGTGGGGGAACAAAGCATAATCCTGGAACATCAAACCAAAGCTGCGCAGGTGAGGGGGAATTGCAGAGATATCCTGCCCATCCCAGGCAACCTGGCCGCGATCCGGTATGATCAGCCCGGCAAGGATGGACAGCAGGGTAGACTTGCCGCATCCGCTTGGGCCCAAAACGGCCAGGACTTCCCCGGGTGCTTGCTGAAAGCTGACACCCGCCAATACGGCTTTGGTCTCAAAAGATTTATGAATGTCGTTGACAGACAGACCGCGCATAGCATTCCTCGCAATATTGTTCATCAGTCCCAACCTATCTTACCTCAAAACTCTGCCCCTTCACCCACCCGCGCCTTTTCAATCAGCAGCATACCCAGGGCCGTCGCCAGCATCAGAATCGTGCTGAGGGCCAGCGCCTGGCCATAGTTTAATGCGCCGGGCTGTGAGAGATAGCGGTAGATCATCACCGGTACAGTGGGACGATCTGGCCGGCCCACCAGGGCAGTCGCACCAAATTCACCCAGCGAAATGGTAAAGGCAAACACCGCAGACACCAGCAAGGCGCGCCCTACCAGCGGCAGGTCAATCAGCCGGAATACCTCGAAAGGACGGGCACCGAGCACGGCAGCAGCATGGCGCAAGCGCGGCTGAATGCTGCGCAAGGCCGGTGTCAGGCTGCGCACCACGAAAGGGAAAGCCACCAGGGTATGGGCCAGCGGGATGAGCCAGGGTGAAGTTCGCAGATCTAGCGGAGGGCGGTTGAGGGCAACAATAAACCCTAACCCCAGGGTTACTGCCGATGTACCCAAGGGCAGCATCAGGATCGGGTCCAGAATGCGGCTGAACAGGTCTTGCTGGCGGTTGGCCAGCATCCAGGCAGCCGGGAGCCCTAACAGCAGGGAAAATGCCACTGTGCCTGCCGCATAACTCAGCGAAGTACCCAAAGCCTGGGATGGGGATGCATAAAACAGGGACTGATCGCTGGACTGCCAAAGCGAGCGGTAAAATGCCAGCGTGAAGAGCGGCCCCTCGATCTCGCGTTGGCCGCGATTGGGTTCGAGCTGCACCACGGAGCGCACACCCAAAGACACCAAGGGAGAGATGAACAGGACGAGGAGGAAGGCCACCAGCACACCCGCCGAGAGACGCTGACGCCATGTCGTGAGCGTTTTCTGGGTAATTTTCTTTGGTCGCAGGGCCAATGGGCGAGAAAGCCGGGAGACCAGCCGCGTGTATACCACTGTCAGGCCCAGAGTAGTGAGCAATTGGATCATGGCCAGCAGGGCGGATAAAGGCAGGTTGAAAAGGCTGATCGCCTGATAGTAAATTTCCACTTCGATCGTGGAGAATTTCGGCCCGCCAAGAATGAGGATCACGCCAAAAGAGGTGAAATCAAAAATGAAGACCAGCAGCGCAGCTGCCAGCACTGCCGGGGCCAACAGCGGGAGAGTGACCCGCAACCAGGTCTGGAAGCGGCTCGCCCCCAGCACCCGGGCGGCCTGGGGCAGGCGCGGGTCGAGGTTTGACCAAAAATCTCCCACCAACCGCATCACGATCGTGGTATTGTAAAAGACATGCGCCAGCAATATGGCAGCCAGCGTGTTGCTGAACTGGATCGGCGGCTCAGCCAGGCCCAAGACCTGCATCAGCCCCAGATTGAGCCAGCCGCGGTTGCCCAGCAAGGCTTCAAAAGAAGCCGCCACCACCAGCGTCGGCATGACAAATGGTACGCCTGTCAAAGCCCTTAGGAGCTGCTTGCCCCGGAACCGGAACCGACCAAAAAGGTAGGCACCTGGCAACCCAACCAGCAAGGTCAGCAATGTGGAAAGACCGGCCTGCCAAAAAGTGAAGCCAATCACCCGGCGCATGCTGGCAGACTGCCACATCTCCTGTACTAACAGTCCAAAACCACCCTCCGCCCGGCTGAAACTGACCTGAAAGATGCTGGCCAGCGGGTAAAAATAAAAGATACCCAAAAACAGCAGCGGCAGAAACCAGAGCAGNNCCCCTATTCCTGAACATCAAAACGCCAACGTGTGGCAGAGGTGGGAAAATCTTTTTCACGCCAGGCCAAGGCTGTGTGAACCATCAACTGATAGACCGGATTCTGCTGGGTTAGATGCACCGCATATTTGGCGAAATAGGTTTGGTCCAGAAGGTCAAACCAGGGACCGGGCTGAACTTGCCGCACCAGCCCTTCCAGGATCACCACCTCGTCACCGCTCTCCAGATGCAGCACCAGCTGAGGATTGGCGGCCAGATTTCGGCCTTTACGAGAGCCCTGCGCCGTGCTGAAATAAAACTGCTCTTCGACCCAAATGCCCCAAACCGGGGTTGCCTGAGGTGTAGCTTCTAAGCTGGCGGTTGCCAGCCAGTAGTTTCGGGATGAAGCCATCCTTTCGCTGACAAAAGCCCAGGGCAGCAGTCCTGCTTCCGGGGTGGGCGGTTGTATCCCATAACCTGGCATATAGGGGCGGCTTGTTCGAGCCATACTGGATCTCCTTACTGCAAGACCGTTTCACGCCAGTCGTTAATCCACTGTTCCCGGTTCTCTGTGATGGATTCAGGGTCCAGCATCACAGGGTTCTCGGGGACAGCCAGAAAGTCCAGAAAAGCCTGGTCCAATTTCGCCTGGGGATTGACCGGGAAGACGAACATCTGCAACGGCAAGTCCTCCTGGAAGGTGGTCGAAAGCATAAAATCGACCCATTTCTCAGCCAGGGAGCGGTTTTGAGTGCCTTTGAGGATCCCAACAAATTCGATCTGGCGGTAGCACGTCCTGTCCGCGATCAGCACTTCTGTGGGAGGGGTCTGCATGGGTTCTTCAGCAAACAGGATTTCAAAAGGCGGGCTGGAACCATACGAGACCACCACCGGCCGGTTTCCGCCCCACCGGCTGAACTCGGTGTAATACAGGGTCTCCCAATCGTTGACCACCTTCAAATCATTGTCAGTCAGGGCACGCCAGTAGTCCAGGTAGCCTTCTTCACCAAAATGTCCGATGGTTGCCAGCAGGAAAGCCAATCCAGGCGAAGAGCTGGCCGGGTTTGGCACCGCCAGCATCCCGGCATATGCTGGAGCTGTCAAATCCTCCAGAGAAGAAGGAGCTGCGAGGTTGCGCTCTTCAAAATACAAGCGGTCGTAATTCAAGCAGACATCCCCAAAATCCACCGGCAGCACCCTGGCCTGCGGATCGAGTTGAAACTCTTGCGGGATGCCTGCAAGGGCTGGGGAAGCATAGACCTCAAAAATATCCGCCTCCAACGCCCGGCTGAGGAAGGTATTATCCACACCATAAAAAACATCTGCAAAGGGCTTCCCCGCAGCCAGCACGGCTGCATTGACCGCTGAGCCGGTATCGCCAGAACGGATAAATACCACCTCCACCTGGTTTTCCGCTTCAAAAGCAGCCAAGACCTCATCTGAGATGGCAAAGGAATCGTGGGTCATGACGGTGAGGGTGGCGGGTCCTTTGGGGGCGCAGGATGCGAAGAGGAAAGAAGAAAGAAGAAAGAA
>DNGN01000147.1 GCA_003486225.1 Chloroflexota bacterium | reverse complement strand
TTTTATCCCAAAGATGATACGCCTGGTTGCACAACTGAGGCATGCAACTTCCGGGATGATTACTCTGCCTATGAAGATGCCGATGTGGTGATTCTGGGTGTGAGTGCAGATGATGAAGGTTCCCATCTGAAGTTTAAAGAAAAATTTGACCTGCCGTTTTCCTTGCTGGCGGATATCAATAAAGAAGTTGTCAATAAGTATGGTGTTTGGGGAAAGAAATCGATGTATGGCAAGGAATATGAAGGAATCCATCGTACTACTTTTCTGATCGATGCAGAGGGAAAGATTGCCAGCATCTTCGAAAAAGTTAAACCTTCTACACATAGCGAGGAACTATTGAACGAGATCCAGAAGCTGGGGTTATAACTCCAAAGAACAGTGAAACAGGACGCTAATTTTCAGCGTCCTGTTTTTGGTTGATGGAGGATGCTTCTGGTTATTCCTTGATGGGCAGGTAGAGATAAAATGCAAAATCCGATTCTGTTTTCCCGGTTTCCCATGGCTGAATGAGTTCTTCCAGCCATTGATGGCTTCCTCGGGTGTACTTGCTGGTATCCCTCCATGCGACCAGTTTCTGCCAGATTTGCCCGATCACATCCAGGGAAGGACAGTGGGCAACGGCATATAACCCACCTTCAAATTCAATTACCTTCGCATCTGAATCTGTGGGTAGCCCATTATCCGGGATGATCCAGATTTCGTAGCCGTAATTCGGGCTTCCTTCAGAGGGGTTGGGGTTATTGAATCCAAATTGGCGGAAATCTTTGGATTCTCGCAGTCCGTGTTTGTCCATCCAGCTACTTGCTTTATTATGTGCGATGCTCTCGGGGGATTCTCCAAATCCGTAAAACGTAGCCCCTGTTAGGGGGGGCAAGGTGACAATCTTGATATCAAGGTCATTCATTTTAAACTCCTTTATCGTTCTGGTATTTAAATCTTAACCCATGTACCTGACATCTTGTGTCAGGTATTTGTGATACACTTGATCTGAGGTCAATATGAGAGCGGATCGCTTACTGAAAATGATGCTCCTGCTGCAGACGCGCGGCAAGCATACTGCTGAAGCGCTGGCTGAAATGCTGGAAGTTTCCGTGCGTACCATCTACCGGGATGTGAATTCTCTGAGTATCTCGGGTATCCCCATCTATACCGAGAAAGGACCCGGGGGAGGCATCCAGTTGATTGAGGATTACCGGACTTCCCTCACTGGTCTTTCGGAAGAGGAGGTCAAAGCGCTGTTTATGCTGAATGTGCCGGGTGCCATGACCTCCCTGGGCATGGCAGAGGATATCCAGACTGCGATGCTCAAGCTCTCGGCTGCCCTACCGAAAAGCCTGCAGCATGCCCAGGCCGGGGTCCGCCAGCGGATCATCATTGACGAGGAATGGTGGAAAGCTGGCCATGATCGCGCCCCATCCTTTTTAAAATCTCTGTACCAGGCTGTTTGGCAAGATCGGTGCGTAAAAGTGTTGGTTGAGTATGGTTTTGGCTATCGCACTGAGCGCATCCTGGAGGCTTACGGGCTGGTATCGCGAGGCGAAAAATGGTATTTGGTGAGCGGCGTGGCCAACCAGATGAAAGTTTTTTCCTTGCAGGAGTTTGTCTCCCTGGACGTGTTGGAGGATAAGTTTCTGCGCAAAAAAGACTTCGACCTGGCGGCTTTCTGGCAAAGCTGGCTGGCAAGCCGGGGAATCGAGCAGCATGGTTTTCAGTGCCATCTGCTGGTGCGGACGGATGTATTTGGGGCTTTCCGCAATCTGGCAGGCGTGCAGATCCTCTCGATGGAAAAAATGCCTGATGCAGAGCAGTACTTGGTGTCGCTGTGGTTTGAAAATTTTTCTCACGCCCGGGCAACCGTCTTGGGCTTTGGCAATGCGGTGGAAGCGCTGGAACCCCTGGCATTGAGAAGCTCGATCGCAGATTATGCGCGCCAAACATTAAAGCTTTATGAAGAGTAGGTTTAATTGCCAGGGTTTGTTATAATGTTTGGGTTTGAGCATTGAACATCAGCAAACCTAATACCATTTGGAGGAACAAATACAAATGTCCGCAAAACGTGTCATCATCATGGGGGCTGCTGGGCGAGATTTCCACAATTTCAATACCTATTTTCGTGGGAATGATGCCTATGAGGTAGTAGCCTTTACCGCCACCCAAATTCCTGATATTGAAGGTCGAACGTATCCCGCAGAACTTGCCGGGAGCGGGTATCCGGGTGGAATTCCTATCTACCCNNGCTGCCATCCGTCATCCAATGCCTTATGGTGATCTCGCCAAACAGGCCGTTCAACGGTTTGCAGAATATGCCGACCTGGACAAACATGAGTGCACCATCGAAGAGCGGGAAGAATACGAACCTCACATTGACAATGGGGTGATCGTCTATGCCGGTGTGGATTACGAGAAGATCCTGCGGCAGGCAGAACAGGAAGTGGATATTGTGTTGTGGGATGGCGGAAATAACGACCTTCCCTTCTATAAATCAGATTTTCATATTGTTGTCGCCGATCCGCACCGGCCAGGGCACGAAAGCACCTACCATCCGGGCGAAGCCAATGCGCGTCTGGCCGATGTTTTTGTTTTGAACAAGGTAGATACAGCCTCTCCGGAGGGTGTTTTGACAGTGCGCGAATCTTTACGCAAAATGAATCCTGGTGCGCTGATGCTTGAAGCCGCTTCCCCCTTGTTCGTGGATGACCCGGAAGCTATCCGGGGAAAACGCGTCCTGGTGGTAGAAGATGGCCCAACCTTGACGCATGGCGAGATGGCTTATGGAGCCGGATGGGTAGCCGCCCGTCGCTTTGGAGCGGCAGAAATTGTGGACCCCCGTCCATTTGCTGTGGGCTCGATTGTGGATACGTACCAGAAGTATCCCACCACCGGCAAAGTGCTGCCCGCCATGGGCTACGGCGAGAAGCAGATGAAAGAGCTTGAGCAAACCATTGCCAATGCGGACGTGGACCTGGTGGTAGTAGGTACACCGATTGACCTGACCCGCATTATTACGATTAATAAACCCTACCAGCGGGTACGGTATGAACTGCAGGAAATTGGTCAGCCGACCTTGCGGTCCCTGCTGGAAAAGAAATTTGGAAAAAAGGCAGGCTAATACGCCTCGTATGCCGGGCACCAGCAGATGCCTGATAAAAGAAGATACCCCAGCCGATTGGTTGGGGTATTTTTGATCCTGGAATGTTCGTAGAACGCAGAATTTATCCGAACTGTTCGTCGATTATCTTATCCAATTCTTCCTTGGCTTGTTCTTCACTGATCTCTTTGATGATGGCCCATTCTGTGACAAACAGCTTCTCCGTCGCTTCGAGGGTTTTCTGTTCGAATTCGTTCAGACCCTGATTGTGCTTACGATGAAACAGATCGCGGATGATCTGGGCAGAGGTATCCATCGAGCGATCGGAAGAAGTTTCGCTGATCAGCTTTCTGCGTTCATTATGATTTTCGGGATAATTTTCTGGCTGGTCTTTTAATATTTTTTTAGCTTTATTCAGCTTGTACATGGAGGATAACGGGCGGATACGATCGTTGATCGGGTTCTCAATTGGAATGAAGAAAGTACTGTTCTGAGTTTTGGCTTTGTAATATTTGGTTTCTTTTTTACCAATTTTTTTGGTCTCAGTACCAACTATTTGTCCAATACCATAATATGCATGGACGATCCAATCACCCTTTTGCAGGGAAACTGGCTTATTATTCACAATTAACTCCTTCTTTCAGGCTGGACCACAATTACTTATATTA
>DNGN01000218.1 GCA_003486225.1 Chloroflexota bacterium | reverse complement strand
TAGAACTCCAGCATTTTGACCGTGTCTTTGATCGATTCCTGGTAGAAATCTCCTGCGCGGGTCATCTTGGCATCCGAAAAACCAGTTACACTGCCGCCCAGGCGCAACATAGCTGCCTCGTGTGCCAGACGTGTGCGGGTGCTCGGCTGGTAAAAAGCGGTTACCAAGGTTTTTTCTTTCAGCATATCTGTATTGCGGCGGTTGCGGGCAATAGGCTCCAGTTTTTCCGCCACCTCAAATACACGGAAGAATTCGTTTCGTTCAAAATCCTTTAATGAGAGAATATCTCGTCCTGCAAAACTACGCATTTTGTACCTCCAAAATTTGGTTTAAATATTTTTTTATCCTTGTGAACAAAGCGCGGCTTGTCCGCGCCAATCACCATCTCAGCCTACCCGGCGAACCACATGGAAGCGGAAATATCCGGGTAGATAGTAGCTGTGAGAATAGTCCACCACCTTTCCATCCGCGGAGAAAAGGGTGGCCTCAAAGCACAGCACGACATCACCGCGCTGAATGCCCAGAGATCGGGCAATCTTGGCTGGCGCGGCTACCGCACTTAGTTCAGTGCGGGAGGTTGTCAGGTTCAGGTCCGGGCTGCGCATCAGCAAGTCCAGCACTGAGCCTCGAAAAAACTGGTGGGCATCGTCTAAACTCAGCATACCGGCGGGCAGCACATCCAGAAGAAAAGCCACTGGTCGATCGGGGGTTTCCATCACCCAGGCGATTTGCAGCACGCTGCTCCCAGGTTGGATGCGCAAGGCTTCGGCCTCTTTTTCGGTGGCTTCCCGCTCAAGCATCGAATATGGGCCGACCTTAATGTCCAGATTCTTTCTTTCGGCCTGGGTCAGGATGCTCTCCAGCACCTCCAACCCTGTATCGATGACCTGGGAAGGAGGCACCACGAAAGTACCGACACCTTGCCGCCGGTGGATAGCTCCCTGGGTTTCAAAGATGCGCATCGCCTCTCGCAATGTGGCCCGCGAGACACCCATTTGCTTGGCCAGCTTTGGCTCAGAAGGCAGGCGTCCACCGGGTTCGGTTTGCGAGATGAGCTGTCTTAGCTGATCCTGTAACTGTTGGGACAATGTTTTTACATTTTCTTCCATAATTTTTCCATCTCGACCAAAAACAAGTTCGCCTGATTTCATTTCCAGGTTCGCTCCTAAAGCTGCCAGGAGTCTCCCCAGGATGCCAGTTGGGCCTGGTAATTTTGGTCCTGGTAGCGCTCAAGATTGAAAGCCGGTGCATAGCGCGGCAGGGGTTCGGCAACCATATGGGCCGCAACCAGTTCTCCCAGGGCGGCGGCAGCCATGATGCCATAACCAGACATGGCACCGATCACATACGCGCCAGGTACAGGCAAGGGGCAGGCTAAAGGACGGTTCTCTTCCGTTTTGGTGTAATATCCGCTATCAAGGTAAGGTTTGGGCATCCGTTCCAGGTACTGGGACAGGCCAGGGAGCATTTTACACAGCCCGCGGATGGCCGTCTCAGGGTATGTCGGATCTGTAGGAGCAGGCAGATCGGGCGCAACAGCCTCGTTATGGGTATCCCAAAGCATCAGGATGCTGTCCGCCTCGCCCGCGCCTTCCGGACGGACATGCGCACCAGCGGGCAGTTCGCCTAACAGCCAGTTGGTTTCTTCATCTCCTAAAAGCCACTCCCGCTCTTCAGCACTCCAGGCCAATACCTGGGGATCGACATCGATCAGCAACGGGGCGTCCCGTCCGACAACCCCCAGGGGATCACTGATCGAGGCTTTCATATGCAGTTCATTGAAAATTGGCAGCGATAGCTCCAGCATCTCCCCTACCTCTGCCAGCCGCGGGCCGGCAGCATTTACGAACAGACTGGTGGCTAGCTCTGTCCCGCTGGCGAGATGTACGCCATCCACTGCACCTGCAGCTTTGGAAATCCCGGTCACCCGGTCCTGAAGCAACCGCACCCCATGCGCTTTGGCCTGCTCCAGCAGCAGCATCCCGTATTGTTGGGCGCTCAGCCAGCCCGCCCGCCGCGCATGCAGCACCGCGGTTACATCGCTTGATAGGTAAGGGAAATGAGTCCGNNCACCCGCACATCCCCTGCCCCCAGGGATGAGGCTTCCTGGGCAAAACCTTCCAAATCGGAGATCTTTTCAGGATCAGTGGTGGTATACAAATATCCACGGCGGTTTAAGTGAAAGATATTGGCGTGTTGGTCTGCCAGGGATTCCATCAAATCGATACTGCGGTTCATCATCTGAACCATCTCATCCCCCGGCCCAGGCCACCAATTGCGGTAGCACTCGGTGGATTTGTCGCTGGTCAGGGAGAGCGGGGCTCGTTCATCCACCAGCACTACATCACTGATCCCATGTTTAACGCTGAGGAAATAAGCGGCTGCCACACCCCCTATTCCCGCGCCACAAATCACAACCTGAGCAGATGTTCTCATTCTCACGATTCCGGCCAAAGTCGTCCTAGCCCAACAACCGGGCAGAGGCAGCGTTGTGCTTTTCGATCAGTGTCGGCAGATCGAGTGTCGTCAGATACCCATCCTGAACGACCACTTTTCCACCCACAACTGTATAATTCGCTTTTACAGGCGCACAAAAGACAGCAGCGGCAACCGGATCATGCAGCCCTCCGGCAAATTCCAGCTGGTTTAAATCAAGGGCAAAGAAATCTGCACACTTGCCCTTTTCCAGCGAGCCAATATCCTGCCGCCCCAACACTGCTGCACCACCGCGGGTGGCCAGCTCCAGGGCTTTGCGCGCTGTCATCAGTGGCGGGAGTCCCTCACTGGAAAGCGAGAAACCGGCCTCACCTGCGCCTACCCTGGAGAGCAGCATCGCCATGCGCGCCTCCGCCAGCATATGGGAACCATCATTGCTGGCAGATCCATCCACGCCTAGGCCAACCTTGACCCCTGCCGTCAGCATATCGACAATCGGAGCGATCCCCGAAGCCAGCCGCATGTTGGATGTGGGGCAATGCGCCACGCCGCAGCCTGTCCGGGCATACAGGTCGATCTCTTCCCGGTTTACATGCACCGAATGGGCAAACCAGACATCCTCGCCGATCCAGTCCACGGTTTCCATATAAGCCACCGGTTTGTGGCCAAATTTTTCCAAACAGAACTGGTCCTCATCCTCGGTTTCAGCCAGGTGGGTATGCAAATGCAAGCCATATTCACGCGCCAGCTTTGCGCTTTCGCGCATCAGGTCACCAGTCACGGAAAAAGGAGAACACGGAGCCAGAACTATCTGGGTCATGGCACCCGGATTTGGGTCGTGGTAGGCTTGGATCAGTCGCAAGCTCTCGGCCAGGATCGCCGATTCTTTCTCCACCACACTATCTGGCGGTAGACCGCCCTGGCTTTCACCCAAACTCATTGAGCCGCGAGAGGCCTGCAGCCGCACCCCAATCTCCTGTGCGGCGTGAATTTCGTCATCCAGGCGGGAACCATTGGGGTAGATATAGAGATGGTCCGAGGCGGTGGTACAGCCAGTCAGCACCAGTTCGGCCAATGCGGTTTGTGTCGAGAGGAAGATATCCTCCGGGGTGATGCGGGCCCAAATTGGGTACAGAGTGGTCAGCCAGCCAAACAGGTTTGCATCCTGCGCCGCCGGGACCGCTCGTGTGAGTGTCTGGTAAAAATGGTGGTGGGTATTGATCAGCCCTGGCAGCACCACATGCCCGTTCAGGTTGAGGACATCATCGGCTGTCTGAGGCAGCTCACTGGTCGGCCCAACCTGCTCGATAAATCCATCCCGAATAAAAAGACCGCCGTCAGGGATTTCTCGGCGGAGGGCATCCATAGTCACTAAAATGTCTGCATGCTGAACTAAAAGGGTCGTCATACTTCGTTCTCTTATTCACAAAATTTGTCTGACAACTTAGCGGATTTAGTTTATCAGCATTTAAGCAGAAAGTCAATTGTCTGACAACTCGATTACGCTCTCAATTCTGTAATATTTCGCCCTTGAATTCGTTTAGATATACGTAGACCATACCCGGTGCTACAATCCCGCTCATTTTGGATTAACACATACCCACTGTTCCTTACATCAAAAGAGAAAGATTAAATAATATCATTCATTAAACAAATTATACATTTAAGGTAAAATTTATCTTCAAACCATCAGGAGTAAATTCAATGAAAAAGCAGAACCTGGTTAAATTGTTCTTTTTGAGTTTGGTGGCCGCCCTGCTGCTGTCAGCCGCAGTACCAGCAGCCGGTGCCGCCGACAAAGTGCGCGTCTTTGTCGAGTTTGCCCCAGGCAGCAAAGCCGCGGTGCAAAACCTGCTGACCCAGTCCGGCGCAGACTTCCACTACAGCTTCGATTTCCTCAACTCGTTCGTGGTGACGCTGCCATCNNCCCTATGGAGTCGATATGGTGCAGGCACCTGATGTCTGGGATAAGGATAATGATGGCAATGTGGACAGCGGCGCAAAAGCAGGCCAAGGCATCAAGGTTTGTATTATTGACAGTGGCTTTTATTCCGCCCACGAAGACCTGAGCAATGTCAACCTGGCTGGCGGGGTTTCTCAGGTTGGTAGTGCATTTAACACCGACGGCTTTGGCCACGGCACCCATGTGGCCGGCACGATCGCCGGGCAGGACAACGGTGTCGGCGTGGTAGGTGTAGCACCAAATGTCTCTTTGTTTATCGTCAAGTTCTTCAACGATTCGGGCAGCGCCACCCTCGCTTCAGATCTGATCGCAGCCGCCAAGACCTGCCAGTCCGAAGGGGCCAAGGTTATCAGCATGAGCCTCGGAGGCAGCCGCTCCAGCGGGCGCGAACAGCGCACCTTCGACCAGTTGAATAGCGCCGGGGTTCTTTCCATTGCAGCAGCAGGCAATGATGGCAATACAGCAATGTCTTACCCGGCCTCCTACAGCTCCGTGATGTCTGTGGCGGCAATTGACTCGAACATGAATATCGCCGATTTCTCCCAGCAGAACAGCCAGGTGGAGATTGCCGCACCCGGTGTCGGTGTGCTCAGCACGGTCCCCTTCATCAACGACAACTCGCTGACCGTCGGTGGGACCACATATCAAGCCAACCATATTGAATTTTCCGCCACCGGGACCGCAACAGGGAACCTGGTGGATGGCGGGCTGTGCGACTCAGTCGGCTCCTGGAGCGGGAAAGTAGTGCTTTGTGAACGTGGAACGAACAGCTTTTACGAAAAAGTGAGCAATGTCAAATCTGGCCTCGGGGTTGCGGCGGTTGTTTATAACAACCTCCCCGGCAACTTCTACGGCACCCTGGGGGATGGCAATTCCTCGAGCATTGTTGCCCTCAGCCTGAGCCAGGAGGACGGGCAATCATTGCGGTCAAGCACCCAATCCGCCACGGTTACCTCCACCTTTACATCGCCGGCCAGCGGGTATGAAGCCTGGGATGGCACCTCGATGGCCACCCCGCATGTCTCTGCGGTGGCCGCCCTGCTGTGGAGTGAGTACCCCTTGGCAACCAATCAAGAAATCCGCGATGCCATGACCTCCACCGCCCTAGAACTCGGGGCCAGCGGACGCGATAATGCCTACGGCTACGGCCTGGTGCGGGCTGCCGCAGCTTTGAACGCCCTCGGCGGCGGCGGCGGCGACGGCGGCAATACTGCCCCCACCGTTACGATCAGCAGCCCGACCAACAATACCACTTTTGCATCGGGTGCTACCATAACCTTCAGCGGCTCAGCCAGCGATGTTGAAGATGATGACCAAGCATTGACAGCCAATCTCGAGTGGAAATCTGGAAATGTGGTCATTGGCACAGGCGCCAGCTTTTCAACAATCCTTAGTGACGGTACCCACACCATTACTGCCTCAGTAACTGACAGCGGGGGTCTTCCAGCTACCTCATCGGTTACCTTCATCGTTGGCGACAGCGGCGGGGGTGGTGGTGGCGGTAGCTTGAGTGTGACCGTTAGCAGTGACCAGCCCACCTATGGCAAAGGCCAAACCGCGGCTATCACCGTAAAGGTAACCGATGGCAGCTCGAACCCGGTCTCTGGCGCCAGTGTCAGCGTGACGATTGAAACCATGGGCCCGACTTACAGCGGCAGTGGAACAACCAACTCAAATGGCGAGGCTGTCTTCAACTTCCGGGTGAACCCCAAGAAGGACGGTGTCGGGACTTACACAGTTACGGCTACCGCTTCAAAAACCGGCTACGAGAGTGGCAGCGCAACCACCACTTTCGTTGTCCAGTAACAATTGAAAAAACAAACGGTTTAAAATAAAAAAGAGGCACGGGTTTTCCTGTGCCTCTTTCATTTAGAAAAATAAAGGTTATCCGTCAGCCAATTCTGCGGCGCGCAGCGTATTTTGCAGCAGCATGGCAATCGTCATCGGGCCAACACCACCTGGAACCGGGGTGATCATCGAAGCCACTTCTTTGGCCTCATCATAGGAGACATCCCCGACCCACTTATACCCTTTTTCATCATCAGTCTCAACTTTATTGGTGCCCACATCAATAATCACAACATCTTCCTTCAGCCAATCGCCTCTGACCATCTCGGCCCAGCCTACTGCTGCGATCAAGATATCTGCCTGGCGTACAACCCCTGGCAGGTCCTTGGTGCGCGAGTGGCAGATGGTGACGGTGGCATTGCGCTCCACCAGCAGCAGGGCAACCGGCATGCCCACAATATTGGAGCGGCCGAGCACTACGGCATTGGCACCTTCCATCTTGACGCCTGAGCGCACCAGAAGCTCGATGCATCCGGCTGGTGTGGCCGGCAGAAACACCGGGGTGCGGCCTTTCTGCGCCAAGCGACCGATATTGAGCGGGTGGAAGCCATCCACATCCTTATTGATGTCAATCGCCTGCAGGACACGCTCCTCATCCAGTCCCTTGGGCAACGGCAGCTGGACCAAAATTCCGTTTACGTTTGGATCAGCATTCAGTTCGGCAACCTTCTTCTCCAGTTCCTCCTGGGAGATATCTGCAGGCAGCCCCACATGAAAGGATTGGATGCCCACCTTTTCACAACGCTTTTGCTTCATCTTGACATACATCGCAGAAGCAGGATCTCCTCCCACCAAGACCGTGGCCAACCCAGGAACTGGTTTCCCGGCTGCTACACGGGCAGCTACTTTTTCTTTGATCTCCTCTTGGATCGTGTTGGCGATCGCTTGACCATCAATGATTTGTGCAGTCATAAATTTCTACCTCTCTTGTGGATTATTTGGTTGACAAAGCTCGATCTAAAAATACCCGATCGTTCAGTTCATTTGTGACATCAATAACAATTATCTCAAAAGATACGAAATTTTTCAACCTGAATTTTGCAGAGTAGGGTTTTCGGAACCGCTCACTTTCAAATCTTTTGGTCTTAAACCGAAGCAATCAACCTTTTGAAACTTATCCAACTGCGTAATAATCCCCACCCTGCTCTGCTCATCCTGAACAGAACTCTGGTAAAATTCAGCCATCTAATTAAAGAAGGAAAAAAATCAATGACCACAGAAATTACCTCCCAGATAGGCCGTTACATTGCCGTTGAGTTTCTCAAATCCCCCGATCGACAGATCCTACCTGATGAACCGCTGATCTCGAGCGGGTTGATCGATTCATTCTCACTGGTGGACCTGGCCCTTTTCATTGAAGACAATTTTGGCGTACGCTTAGACGATACCGAACTGAATGCAGACACTTTCGACAGCCTCCAGCAGCTTGGAGCGCTGGTCCAAAGCCGGATGTAGACCTGGAGATCAATAGGACACAAACAAAAACGAGCTGTTTTTACAGCTCGTTTTTTTATTTTTTTAAGTCTCAGCCATCAGGGTCGCGGGTAAGGGCGCCAGACTGGATCAAAATCATCCTTTAGATGTTCGGTGATGCGGAATGTAACCTCACCGTCATCCCGAATCACATAGATATCCCGGTTTTGGCCATCCGGCCAGCTCTCATACGCGATCCAATGTCCGGACGAATTGAAATCTGGGTCCAATTCTGGAATACGCCCCTGGGTATTGACCTGTTTCTCAGTATAAATAAAATCAGTGGCTCCCAACATGCTGGCCGGCATGCTCCACATGCTCAGGAAACTGTCCAACGGTCCTTCAGAGAAGACAATCTGATTATGAACCGACCAGGTCGGCTTGACGTAAATCCGTTCATTGATACGCGCAAACAATTCGGCCGTGGACTCGGGGTCATTTTGCATGATATACAGGTAATAATGGCCGGCGTTATTGCTGGCAAAGATAAACCGGGTTCCATCTGGAGACCAGGCTGGATTGAATGCTAAACGCTGCCCTTTGATCATCAGATCAATGGATGAATCAATGGTATTGATGCGGTAGATAGCGCTTTTGAGGTTACTTTCCGCCACCGTAAACAGCATGCTGGTGCCGTCCGGAGACCAGGCGGGATCAAAACTGCCTTCTTCCACAGCCAGCTGAACAATCTCCCGATTTTCCATATCCAACACAAAAATATAGGTATCCTCATAGATACGCGAGTTTCGCACACAAGGAGAAATGAAAGCCAGCAGCCGACCGTCAGGCGACCAGGATGGCTGGCATGCTCCGAATGGCAGATCCGTCAATTGCTCCAGAGAACCATCTAAGAAGGAATACAGCCAGATCTGAACCGAACCACTTCGCAGGGACGCAAAAGCTATTTGCTCATTTTCAAATGGAGCCAGGTAATCTGTTGGTAGTTCTGTTGGGGTCGGAACACCTGGAACCCGGATTTGAGTGGGTGTCGGGGTATTTGTCGGCGTCATGGTTGGCGTAGGAGTATTGGTGATGGTTGGTGTTACTGTGAAAGTCGGAGTCGGCGTTTCAGACGGCATCGGCGTATCTGTGGGTGAGGNNCCAGGGAGAGGGGATCACATCGTTGAGTTTATCTCGCCCAGGCATACCCATCCCAGTCCAAATGAATCCAGCCAAAACAATGATAGAAAGCAACCCCAGCATCGTTCGGCGGAATTTTCGCCAGCGCAGCCTTCGTTTTCGGGTACTCGAAGTGCCTGAAATATTGGGCTCATACACACCTTGCGCTGGTTTTTGCTTGCCAGCACTTACATTGGCGACCACTTCAGGCGGCGGCGGGACAATGGTTAATTCTTCGGAATGCTGGATCTGACGGGTTGCACTGGAAGATTGCAGAAGGGCGCTCTTAAAATCGAGCACATTCTGATACCGGTCTTCCGGATGGACGGCAAGCGCTTTTTCAACCGCACTGGCGACCCGGCGCGAGACTTTCGGATTTCGCTTGCGGATGGGAGTAAGATCAGCCTGCTCCATGGCCCGCGCCAGCCCATCTTCAGGGATCGTATTGGTCAGGGCGGCGTATAAGGTCGCACCAAGCGAATAGACATCCGACCGCTGGTCAGTCCGGGCAGTGCCATACTGTTCGGGAGAGGAATAACCAGGGGTCATCGCCCTGGCACCGGTGGTGGTCACCTGGCTGCCCTGAACGATCTTGGCCAGGCCAAAATCCACCAGGTACACCTGGCCATCAGGGCTGATCTTGATATTGCCGGGTTTGATATCACGATGCAGGATAATCGGTTTGCGGGTGTGCAGGTAATCCAAGGCATCACAGATCGCCGCACCGATAATGATCACTTCTTCATCTTGCAGGGAACCAATCCTGTCCATTCGCTGGCGCAGGTCTTCCCCTTCGATGAAGTCCATCACCATATACTGGCCTTGATCTGCGATCTCAAAATGATCGATTACCCGCGGGAGGTTGGGATGGCGCATATTGGCCAAGATCGTTGCCTCGCGCCTAAATTGGCGCGAATACTCATCTGAAGTGAATAGATTTTCCTTTACAGCAACATCTACACCCAGGTTCTCATCCCTTGCGTGGTAGACTGCCCCCATTCCACCTTGTCCTAAAATTTCTAGGATGCGGTACCGTTCATTCAGAATTGAGTCGCGTTCTAACGTCATAGATAGCCCTAATGGCGGAATACAGTGATAATTGCAATCTTCGTTCCAAACTTTGCCCTAAATTGTACCACTCCGCAAAATATTCTGAAAATAAATCCTATATTAAATTCATTGCCTTATCACAACTGTTAAGTATGCTCCCCCTAAGGCTTCCAGGCTGGGTCAAAATCATTCGAGTCACTGACGATAAGTCCTGACAGGTCTGCCCCATTTGAGCGCATGATATAAATATCCAAATTGGAAGGGTCAGAATTATTGGCAAAAACAATCCACAACCCATCTGGGGAAAAATCTGCTTCCCGCATGCCGCTGGGCTCATCCGAAATGCGGAATTCCACCATACCGGCCTCCGGGCCACCATCACGCCAATTGTTACCCATCAGCACGGGAACACCGCGCCCGCGGCTGTCGAACTGGGTATAAACGATCTGGTTTCCATCTGGCGACCAGCTAGGTTCAATATTGGTGCGGTTGTCGCTGTGAGAAAATTCAACCACATTCTGACCATCCGCATCCATCACCCACAGCTTGGCGCGGCCGACCACCCGATTAGAAGCAAACAAGATCTTACTCCCATCCGACGACCAGGTCGGCTGGTAATCAGCCTGAGAGTTTTGAGAAAGGTTTACCGACTCTCCCGAATCCACATCCAGCACCCAAACCTGAGGCCGGTCAAAATCTCGAATGGAGGTGAACACGATGCGGTTATCCTTGGGAGACCAGGACGGGTCGAAATCCCCAATCGGGGAAGATGGCAGCGGATTCATGTGTGTGCCGTCTGCATTGATGATGAAAAGGGACGAGCCAGGATAGCTCTGCTGGTTTTGCTTGCAAGGAGCAATAAACACCAAACGCTGTCCATCATTGGACCATTCCGGCTGACATGCTCCCCCGTTAATCTCGGTCAGCTGTGTCACTTCCCCGGACTCAAGGCTGTACAGGAAAATTTGCGGGTCACCGCTCCGGGTGGAGGCAAATGCGATCATACCGCCGCCTCCCATCGGGGTCGCAGCCGCGGTGGCAGTGGGGCGCGGCGCATCGGTGGCCGTCGGGGCAAGTTCCCCCGTGGGCATACTGGCCGGTGTCCGGGTTGGTAGCGAAGCCGCCTGGCTTTCAGCCAGCGGTTTGGTCGGCTCCTGACCTGCGGGCAAGGCTTCTGATGCGGATGGCTGGAAGGCCACCGGGGTTTCAACGCCCTGTCCGCCCAATAAGCCCGGCAAGAATATGACTGCGGAAATCACAAGCACAATCACCAGTGCAATGCCCGCGGCCAGGCCAAAGGGGAACGGCTTTTTCTGCACAGCGGATACTGCCGCTTCATGCGAGTCGGAAACCTTTGTTTCCGGCGCGGTCGGCATGGTCACATCCCCTGCAGCCACGGTTGCTTCGGCCGGAGGTGGTGCGACGGTCACATCTCCGGTTGCAAACTGGCGGTTGGCAGTGTCACTGGTCAACAATAACTGGCTGCGAAACTCGGCCCCGCTCTGCTGACGGTCTGCTGCCTCCACCTTGAGGGCCTTTTCTACCGCACCTGCAACATCTTGGCCTACTTTTGGGTTACGGCTACGGATGGACGTTAGCTGGGTCTGTTTAATGGCTACAGCCAGACCATCTTCCGGCGGAAACCCGGTCAGGGCAGTATATAAAGTTGCCCCTAAGGCATAGATATCGCTGCGTCCATCTGTTCTGCCCGTGCCATACTGTTCCGGAGGAGA
>DNGN01000079.1 GCA_003486225.1 Chloroflexota bacterium | reverse complement strand
AGAAGCCAATAGATTCCTTTGGCGGGGTGGAGTTTTTGCTGACGGGCGAGAAAAAAACCGCCGCCAAGCAGGATTGCCAGGTAAATTGGGATGGAAATGCCGGCCACTTTTTGCCAAAACAGCTGGTCGAACAGCCAGCCGACCAGCAATACAGTCCAGACATAAGTGCTTTTGCTGGAAAGCAAGAAGGTTTGTTGGGTGTCTTTTTCGGACATCTGAGTCTCCTCATGCACAAGGTTATCCCAGGTCATGCAGCAGCCCGCATCACCTTTTCAGGATTGATGTTATTGTAGAGTAAATTGGGAGATCAGGCTACAGTTTGAGTGGAGAGCGTTAAGCACTTGAGTGCTTAACCTGGGAAGGGGGATGTGTTTAACCCAAACACCCCAAAGAGCCGGGCAGGTTTGAGCTGCACAGGTCTTCGGGGTGTGCTGGTGCCAGCCCGAATCCTATTGGAAAAGGCTGATGAGATACGGAACGATCATGGTAAGGACCATGAAAACTGCCACGATGGAAAAAATGATCTGGCTGGTAGATTTTTTCCTTTTGGGGGCGGTTGTTTTCGGCTGCGGTCCTTTTTTCTTTTTCTGGGCCATTGGTCTATTCTCCTGCTTTGGTTAATATTTCAGCTATTATACCAAAAAGGCCGCATGATGTTATAAGAAGGTTGTTAATTTTGCCCTAAAAAGAAGGTTACACAAACCAGCGTTTTCCCTGCTGCGGGACCGGTTTAGAGGCCCAGGTTTGATCCGGCTGGTAAATCAGCTCCACCACGCGGTCCCCCGGGACCATGACGAGCAGATGCTCGCCGTCCGGGGCTTGCCAGCGCCGGCCAATGCCCAGGATGGGAAATTCCTGTCCCTGGCTGGTGAAACGCAGCGGCAGCAGCTTACCGTAAGTGTTGGCGCGGACCGTGACCTCGATCTTGTTCATGTTAATTTCCCCTCAAGGTAGGTCAAAATGTACTGCAAAATAAAATCTGCAGCTTGCTCTTTAACGCTGATGCGGTTGCCAGGGAAGTGCTGGTTGGTGGTCCAGAGGCCATCATTGGTGGAGAGACCGAAACACACCAGGCCCACGGGTTTCTCCGCTGTTCCGCCGCCAGGACCGGCAATCCCACTAATCGAGACCCCGATATCGGCCGCCAGGGCGCGGCGCACCCCGAGAGCCATTTCGGAGACCACCTGGCTGCTGACGGCTCCATAGGCCTCCAGGGTCTCCCATTTGACACCCAGCATGCGGACTTTGGCTTCGTAGGCATAGGCTGTGATGCTGCCCATGTAATAGGTGGAAGATCCAGGGATGTTGGTGACCCGATGGCCGACCAGTCCGCCCGTGCATGATTCGGCCGCAGCCAGGCGTAAGCCGCGTTGGCGCAAGGCAGCACCAACGCGGCTTTCTAAGGTTGTGTCCATTGTGTAGTCAGACGCCATGTTACTCTTTTTGGGCAAATGAACGGTAGAGTACGAGGCCTCCGGCGACCAGCAGCACAGCCGGAATCACATATTGAGCCAGGCTGGTGCCAGCGAAGAATCCCACCCCCATCAGGCCGGTGATCCCACCGGGAATGAGTGCCCACCAGTTCTGGCGATTGACCAGATAAACCACCAGGAACGGAATGGCGATGGCAAACATGACATATGCCGGGATACCGAGACCGTCCAGTACCCTCAGATCGATCAAAGCAACCATGATGCCAATTACGAACATGGAATANNTCCGATTGAGGAAAGCACATACAGCGGAATAATGCCCCCTCTGAGCAGGTTCTGCCCAATCAGGAAGATCATCGCAGCAATGGCGAGTAAAACCCAGCTAGGGATCAGTGCCCACCAGTTGGCCCGGTTGAGCAGGAATACAGCCACGAAGGGGAGAGCAACCAGGGTTAGAACCACTGTGGCGATCATTTCACCCTTCAGCAGGTCGCTGATGGCTACCGCAGCGATCCCTGCCACAGCCAGGAGAACGTAAGAAGGGATCAGTAAGGTCCAATCTTTACGATCCGTGAGGAAAATACCAAATGCCAAGACGCCGCCAAGGGCGATTATCCCGACTGCCATCCAATCACTGAGGCCGACAAAGCTATCCAATAATGCTGCTGCACCAAAGGTGATCAGCACAATCCCCCAAACCGCACTCCGTTTATTGCTTCTTGCTTCCATCTTATTTCTCCTTGACTTAAATTGCATAAATGGGTTGGTACCCATGTTTCCACTTATAGTATATACGTGAAAACTGCTCTACAGGTTGCAAAAGAAATGAGCTGGGGAAATCAGTGGCGAAAGTGGATGAAAATGCGTCCAAAATTCTTGTCATCTTTTTCGACGCGGTGATAGAGCTGGCGNNTCGATGGCTTCCTGGATAATCCGGTTCAGTTCGGCATCAATCTGGCCGCCACGGTTATAGATATCATGCAGATCAAGTTTTAATTTTGCCATTTGTTCCTCTTCCGATGCCTTCTGATGGTAAAAAGTTTACCTTTAATCGAGCATTATTTTATTCAGGGTAGACCAAATCCAGGGATTGGTTGATCTTTCCTATTATATGCGCAAACCTGGCCTCCAACGGTGAAACGACAGGATCCAGTGTCGCTGGGAGGACCCGGATGCTGCCTGTCTGGTGGTGGTCAGGAATGGCATCCAGGCATGGATTAATGCTAAAATATGCCATTATGGCATTCCCGGAACATCTCAACCTGATCCTGGATACGCTGCCCACAAAACCCGGCTGCTACATTATGAAGGACAAAGCGGGTGCGGTGATCTATGTGGGCAAAGCGGTCAACCTGCGCGCCCGGGTGCGGTCTTATTTCCACCAGAGCGCTCAGCATGCCCACCGCACAAAGGAACTGGTGCGTCGGATTGAGGATATCGAGTGGATCATCACCGGGTCTGAACTGGAAGCCCTGATCCTGGAAATGAACCTGATCAAGCAGCACCGCCCGCGCTACAATGTGCGGTTGAAGGATGATAAGCGTTATCCTTATATCAAGGTGCATTGGGGCGACGCCTACCCGAAAGTGACAGTCACTCGCCTGATGACCAATGATGGCTCACGTTACTTTGGCCCCTACTACAGTGTGTGGGCGGTGCACAAGACGCTGGATGTGCTGCGTAGAATCTTCCCTTACCTGACCTGCGACCGCGAAATCAGCGGCCAGGACACCCGCGCCTGCCTGTATTATGATATCAAGCTGTGCAACGCTCCCTGCATCGGCAAGGTCAACCAGCAAGAATACCGCCAGATGATTGACGACCTGTGTGCTTTCCTTAACGGGCGCACCGAGGAGATCACTGAACGCTTGCAGCTGGAGATGAACCAGCTCTCGAATGAGATGCGCTTCGAGCAGGCGGCAGTCAAGAGAGACCAGTTGAGAGCGATTGAGGAAATCGTCAAGAAACAGCGCGTGTTTGATGCCGAGTATATTGATTCGGATGTGATTGCGATTGCGCGCAGCGAACGGGAAGCCTGCATCCAGATCTTTTTCATTCGCGGCGGCAAGATGATCGGACGAGAATATTTCCTGATGGAAGGCACGGATGAGGAAACCAATGACCAGGAAGTGCTGGGCGAATTTATCAAGCAATTTTATGAACAAGCGGCCAACGTGCCCAAGGAAGTGCTGCTGCCCACGGATATTGAAGAGGCGGCTATCATCAAGCAGTGGCTGAACCAGCGCAGTGAAAAGAAAATTGAGATCAAGATCCCGCGGCGTGGGAAAAAGCGAGACCTGATACGGATGGCGACTGAGAATGCCACGGAAACCTTATCCTCACTCCAGGAACAATGGGAAACCGACCGCCACCGGCAAACGGAATCACTGGCCGATTTACAGCAAGCATTCCAGATGGAGGTGCCGCCAAACCGGATCGAGTGCTACGATGTCTCCAATACGCAGGGGACGGCGATTGTGGCCAGCATGGTAGTGTTTGAGCAAGGCGTGCCAAGTAAAAACCTGTACCGGCGTTTTAATATCCGCTCAGTGGTGGGACCAGATGATTTTGCCAGTATGGAGGAAGCCCTGAGGCGGCGCTTTAAACGCTGGGAGAGTTCCCAGGAGGAAGCCAAAACCCCAGGGGCCAAAACCGACCTTTCCTTTTCACGTCTGCCGGATCTGCTGGTGGTCGACGGCGGGAAAGGGCAGCTGAGCCGGGCTGTGCAGGTGATGGAGGAGTTTGGCTTGATGGGCAAGTTCCCGGTAGCCGGGTTGGCGAAACAGAATGAGGAACTTTTTATCGCTGGCCGGGAAGAAGGCCTGCTGCTGCCGAGGAGATCTGAAGGGCTGTACCTGCTGCAGCGCATTCGGGATGAGGCGCACCGCTTTGCAATCACAGCTCACCGCAGCCGGCGTTCACGTGAAGGGATCACCTCCATCCTGGATGCGGTACCGGGTATCGGCCCGGCCAAGCGCAAAGCCCTGATGGCCTATTTCGGCTCGCTGGATAAAATCCGCTCTGCCTCAGTGGAGGAATTGACCGCCGTCAAGGGCATCCATGAGGAGCTGGCTCATTTGTTGAAGAGCCACTTGTCCTGAAAATGGATCCTAAATTAGGGGGCTAAGGGTCTGGTATAAAAACGTCTGGTGGCAGATCAGCAACACGATAAATCCAAACCAGGTTTCTGCCTTGATCGGAAATGATGTGCTCGGGCTCTACATCGGCGATTTCTTCAATGATTCGCGGGGGATTTTCTCGGTAGCGGATGGAG
>DNGN01000277.1 GCA_003486225.1 Chloroflexota bacterium | reverse complement strand
TCCAAAAAACCATCCTGATCTGCAATCTTATAGGATTGACACTGAGGGGTAATCTAAAATATTATAAATATTACCTAATATATAAGATAATCTGGCAAAAATCAACCGTTCCCCCCACAAAAGGCGGTGAATTCAGAATAAAGGTCCTGGATGATTGGATTCCACCCGCCAGGCCCAGGTGATCGGGAGAGCTATTGGGTTAGTCCTGATCGCCTGTGTCTGATGAAAGGTCATGCGTACCAAAGTCCAGCACTTCGCGCGGTTTAGAGCCCTCGGTCGCCGGGCCGATGATACCGTTTTCTTCCATCTGTTCGATCAGGCGCGCCGCTCGCGTATAACCAATCCTTAGGCGGCGCTGGAGCATTGAGATCGAAGCCCGTTTACGCTTGCGCACCAGCTCAAGCGCTTCCTGGTAGATCGGGTCTTCGGCTTCTTGTTCTTCCATCTCTTCCCAGATTGGTTTTTGCTGCAGCGGGATACCGGCAGGCGGTGCATCGACAGGAACACCAGTCGAGACCGGAGCCATTGGTGCCGTACCTGCAAAGGCACGCCAATACTGGACGGCACGCAGGATCTCCGGGTCAGAGACGTACACCCCCTGCAAGCGTACCGGGGCCGCCGCATCGGGGGCCTGGAAGAGCATATCCCCGCGTCCCAGCAGCCGCTCTGCACCCGGCTGGTCGATGATGACCCGGCTGTCCGTGCCCGAGGCAACAGCAAAGGAGATCCGGGCCGGGAAATTGGCTTTGATCAGTCCCGTCACCACATCCACAGAAGGCCGCTGGGTGGAGATGATCAGATGGATGCCGGTGGCACGCGCCAGCTGCGCCATGCGGGTGATCAGGCGCTCGGTCTGGTCAGGAGCGATCATCATCATATCGGCTAACTCATCAATCACCAATACCAGGTAAGGCAGCTGCGGTCTTTTTTCAGCTGCGGCGCGCTTGTTATAGTCCAGAATATTACGCGCCCCGATATCGGCAAATTTTTGGTAGCGGCTGTCCATCTCTCGCGTCACCCACTGCAGTACGCCCACCACGCGCTCGATATCCGTGACCACCGGGGCAAGCAAATGGGGGATACCATTGTAGCCGGTGAGTTCCACCCGTTTGGGGTCCACCATAATAAAGCGCAGCGTCTGGGGGGTATTCTGCAGCATCATGCAGGTGATGATGGCATTGACACACACCGACTTACCCGAACCAGTAGCGCCAGCGACCAGCAGATGGGGCATNNCGCAGCGGTGAGCGCAGGCGCCGGTAAGCCTGGCTCTCGATCACATCTCGCAGGGCGACCAGGGCAATTTCTTCATTGGGTACTTCGATGCCGACATAGCCTTTCCCGGGCACCGGTGCCTGAATACGGATTCGCTGGGCAGCCAGTACCAGGGAGAGGTCATCTGCCAGCGAAGCGATCTTGCTCACCCGCACGCGCGTGCGCCCGCTGCGGTTCTCAATAAAATCAGGTTCCACGCCATACTGGGTAATGGTCGGCCCGCGGTTGATCTCGACGACATGCGCCGGTGCCCCAAAAGAAGCCAGGGTCTCTTCAATCAGTTTTGCCCGCTGGCGGTCATATTCGTCATCAAAATCTATATCTGCCCCGGCCTCCAGGATATCTTCAATCTTTGGCAGCACCCAATCATGCCGCTCTGTGAGCGCCTGAGCCAGCGGGGAAAGCTGACGGCTGCCACTCTGCACCATTTCAGGGGCAGGCTGCCCGCCCATCGCAGGCATCTCCGGCTCTACTGGCGTAAGATTGGGTACGAAAGGCTCTGCTCCCGGTGCCGCTACCGCCGGAGACTGCCGGCGGCTGCGGGCTGCCCTGCGCTCATCCCAGGCATCCTGAATCCGAAGCACAAGCGGCGGCATCCAGGCAAACAGGTCAATTACGGGAACATCCAGGGTCAGGGCCAGGCCAACCACTAGGCCTGCCACCATCACGATGATCAGTCCAGCCATCCCCAATCCGCTTGCCAGCAGAATCATCAGGGCGGCCCCCAAACGCCCGCCACCTCTTCCCTCGGCAGCAATAGCATAAGCGATATTTCGCTCGGCCGGCGAGATGAACACATGCATCGCCATCAGCAGCAGTGTGAACAGCAGCAGGATCCCCATGAATCTTTCCAGGTTGAGCAACGGCACGTTTTCAAAGTTACGGGCTACCAGCCACACCCCGATGAATATCAAGGCGATCGGGAAGACATATACCCCCCACCCAAACATCCCGCGCCAGAGGCTGACCCATGCATTGGTCAACCCGCTGCGGTTTGGAGAGAGCAAGCTGAGCAAGGTCAGAATTCCAACTAAGGCAATCACCACCCCGGCAATATCCAGTTTGCGATCGAGGCTAAGGCCTTCTGCTTCCAGGGGCTCAGGCGGAGCCGATGAGCGCGCCTTGCGCGGCTCGGCAGGAGCAGGCTTTCTCCGGAACAAGCCAGACAGGCGGTCTAGTATGGTGAAAGCACCGGGGCTTTTCTTCTTGGCCGGTCTTTTTCGATTGGTGGTCTTTGGCTTTGCCATGCGCATCCTAACCTAAACAATTTGCCATGTACTATCACGAAGATCAAACTGGAAAACAGATGGCTGTCGATTGCTAATCGAAATTTGTACAGCTCAAATTATAGCATATCTGTTCTGTTATCAGGCGCGTGCGCAGCCCTGGTTTTTACGCGCCATAATCGAGGCCCTTTTATCCGTTCTGAAATAAGTTAAGGTAAAATCTAAATCATATCTCGATCGAAAAGGACCTCTCTTGTTTGAAATTGTTTTTCTTGGCACATCTGCTTCCGCCCCCTCCATTCACCGCGGGTTGACTTCACAAGTTGTCAAACACAACGAATACCGCTTCATGATCGACTGCGGTGAGGGCACACAACGGCAAATCCTCCAATCTGGAATTGGCTTCAAACGCCTTAATAACATCCTCATCACACATGGGCATTTGGACCATATTTTAGGATTGGCCGGGTTGTTTTCCACCTTATCTCGCTGGGAAACCATCGAAGAAGTCACCATTCATGGTGGCAAATATGCCTTGGAACGAATCTTCAACCTGCTGTATGGGGTTCAGATCATTCATCCTCGCAAGAGCCAGATTGAAATCAATTTCAAAGAGATTGCACCAGGAAAAATTTTCGAGGAGGAAGATTTTAGTGTCACGGCTTTCTCCGTCAGCCACCGCGGCCCCGATTGCTTTGGCTATCTGTTTGAAGAAAAACCACGCCGCCCCTTTCTGGCAGAAAAAGCAGATGCCTTGGGCGTACCCTTCGGCCCACAGCGCCGGGACCTGGTCAACGGTTTGCCGATCAGCCTGCCGGATGGCAGAACCATACAACCTGAAGAAGTTTTAGGGCCGGAAAAACCCGGCACCCGCCTGGTGCACGTGGGTGACACGGGCAAGACCGAAAACCTGGTGGAACACTGCCAGGGAGCCGATACGCTGGTGATCGAATCCACCTACCTGCGGACAGAGGAAGAAATGGCCCGGCAATTTGCTCACCTAACAGCCGCCCAGGCGGCTACTCTGGCCAAGGAGGCTGGGGTCAGCAACTTAATCCTGACACATGTTTCGCGCCGATACCGGGAGCGGGAAATTTATCAGGAAGCGCAAGAAATATTCCCTAACACGATTGTCGCACGGGATTTTGACACCTTCCAGATCAAAAAAGAGGAATGCATAAAGATCGAAGAATAAACCGGATGATACAAATCTGGTCGGGATTAGAAAGACAACTGAATGAAACAGTTGTCTTTTTGATTAACCGCATCAACCATCATGCGGAACGTGAATGCTCCGCCGCTTCAAGCCTTCCGCCATGGAGGCCAGTTCTGCAGCGCTGGCTGTGCGGTCTAGCAGATACTCTCTTGGGGAAACCCCGGTCTGGGAATGGGCAGGGTTTGCGGACAGCAAAATCAGGCAAGTTCCGGACAAACGCTGGCTCGATCGGATCTGGCGCAAAACCACCTCCCCGGGAATGTCCGGCAGATGCATATCCAGGACGATCAGATCAGGGGCAGTAAAAGTCAGTTGGACTTGAGCACGCGATCCTGTGGTTACAACCTGAACGAGAAATCCTGCCCCGTCCAAGGCTTTTTTATACAGTCTGGCTTGTTCAGAATCACCGATAATAATCAGGCCATGCGGTTTCATCATCTACCTCACTGGGTACCTGTAATCCACATTTCTCTGTAAATATTAACCCGGAAACCGCCTANNGATGCGTCTTTTTTGGATCATCTAGCCATCTCAATCAACCGAGATGCCGATGGGTTGCTTATGGATCTGGTAATTTCCCTTCTGCGCCATCACCTGAGAAACATACTGCACAGGCACATCTACCAGGGTAAATTCTTTTTGAATACTGATCTTTCCAATGGAACGTCCGGGGATGTTGGCATAAGCCGCAATCGTGCCCACCACATCATTGGGGCGAATACCATGGTTTTTGCCCTTACTGAGCGTCAGGCGCACCATCCCGGCTTCATGAGATTTGTCAGCATTGCGCGAAGCCCGGCTGCCAGATTGGCCGCGTTCCGAGCGGCGTGAGTTGCGCGACTTGCGCACACGCACTTCGGCCACATCCTCGATCGGGCGTTGTTTTTCTTCAGCGCGTGCCAGCTTGAGCGCCACCGCAGCGATTTCCAACGGGTCATGCCCTTGCTCAATCAGCTCTGCCACAATTTCCTGCTCTCGTTTACAGCGCCCGCGGCGCAGCCAGACCTGCACATTGTTCAGCAGCTCTTCTTCTCGTTTATTGAGAATCTGCTCCGGAGTTGGGATCTCTAAACGGGAGATCGTCTGGCGAGTAAAGGTTTCCAGCTTGCGGATCCGGAATTCCTCGGAAGGGGCCACCAAGCTGATCGCGGTCCCGGTTTTGCCGGCGCGGCCAGTCCGCCCGATGCGATGGACATAACTCTCCAGGTCATTGGGCAAATCAAAGTTAAACACATGCGAGATATCTTCAATATCCAAACCGCGGGCAGCCACATCCGTGGCAACCAATACTTTGGTCTGTCCCTGGCGGAAACGGTTGAGCACCTG
>DNGN01000112.1 GCA_003486225.1 Chloroflexota bacterium | reverse complement strand
CCAAAGCGCGGGGGATCGCATCGAATTAGTTTGGGTTGCATTTCAAAGCGAAGCGCCGGTGAGATCACCGGCGCTTATTTATTGGGAGGTGTTCTGTACACCTGGAGGGACTTTTGTTTTCTGTTTGCTGAGGCTGAACCAGCGCTATTCATCGAGCTGGAAGAGTTCTTCCACCGGGACACTCAAGACCTGTGACAATTTCAGTGCCAGGTAGGTGGAGGGGATATACACTCCGTTCTCGATGGTGTTGAGCGTTTTCCGGGTAACGCCGATAAGTTCTGCCAGCTGCCCCTGGGTCAGGTTATGTTTGGCTCGCTGGACTTTCAGGGTGTTGTGTAAACTTTTGTCTCCCATCGGCTCACCTGTCGAAGAGATACACTGCGGTATTGCGAGCGCCAAACCCGATCAGCAGGGCGGTCAGGTAAACGAGCATCATGTCGTTGATCTCTATCAGCAGCGATATGGTGGCGGCAAAGATGATGAACCCGATCAGGGCAAAGAAGCCGACCTTCCACGCGCGCAGTTCATTTAGCTGGATCCGTTCGTCGTTCATTGCTTCTTTCAGCTGGGGGTCAGTTTTCATTTCTGCATCCAGCCGATGGTCTCTGAACATATAGATAGCCTGGAGGATAATTGAGATGATCAGCACGACCAGCAGGACCGTGTAGGCGGTATCATTCTCAACCTCAGAGATCTTTAACCCTGAGCGGATGAACCAGGAGATAAAAAAGATGGTGGACCAAACCAGAAAACCCTTTCGGTTATTTCCGCGTTTTTGGTCAAACAGTTCAATTTTTGTAGTCATCGCATAATCCTTATATCTGCTGTAACCTTTTGTAAACAAAATGTAACTTATATTACTCATAATATAACAAAAAGGTTACATGTTGTCAAGAGGTTTGGGGAATCGAATCTGATCATTCTTGACGCTCCAACCACCCTGTGCAATAATTAAGGCGAATCGATTAACAGATACAGAGGTTATGATGGCTGAAGAAAAGAAATCGCACAAGAAAAACTACATCCCGGAAGAAGCGCGGGAGCATTATCAGCAAGCGCACAAAGAACTGCGCAAGAGCGTTCGGGCACTGTTTCCGCCGGAATTCATCGAGCACCGCCGAGCCGCCAGGAAAGAGATGCTGCTGGCAGCCCAATCGCTGATCCAGCATGCGATTGAACGGATCGAAAAGAAAGAGGAATAAAGCCTACAATATTTCTGCTGCCTAACGGGGAGGTCTGCGCGGTATGATTGCAGCAAGCAGCGCCAGGCCGGCCGCTCCCAGCAGGATATACGCCAGCCAGCCTTCGCGGGTGAGATAGACCTGCATTCCGCTGGTGAGGAAGGCCAGGAACACCACAGCATAAACCAGGCGCTTAAGCGTCTGGTTGATTTGTTTAAGCTGCCTTTCACCGGCTGGGATCTGGACGGACAAACCGCCCCGGCTGATCCGGTCGAGGACATCTTCGGTTTTGCGCGGCAGGGCGACCAAAGTTTGCAAGATCAGCCCAGCTTCTTTCAGCCAGGTGGAGGCACCGGCCTCCTCGGCGACCATTTTTTCGGTGTAGGGGGCCATCACTGTCCAGAGGTTGAAGTCAGGGTGCAGGCCGGTACAGATCCCGGCCAGGATGGCGACTGTCCGGAATAAAAAGACCAGATCTTGCGGTACCTGGAAGGGCATTTCGTAGACCAGTTCGCGGAATTCTTTCGCAAAATCGTGCATCTCTTCGAACGGGATATTGCGCAGTTCGTCCATGCTCTTGCCCCAGAACCGGTCAAACATGGCCGATTCTGCCTGAATGATCAGGTCCAGGTCGGCATTTGGGAGCAGGATATTGAGCATTTTATAGGCAGTGATGATCCGGTTGGCATCTTTGGTCCCCATGCCGATGGCAAATTCTTTCAGGCCGGCGCGGGTATTGGGCGGGATGTGCCCCACCATGCCAAAATCAATGAATGTCAGCAGCCAGGGGCCGTCCGGTCCATTGGTGTCTACGAACAGGTTGCCCGGGTGGGGGTCTGCATGAAAGAAGCCATCTTCAAAAATCTGGCGCATATAGGTATCAAAGAGGCGGTTGGCCACTTCCGCCCGGTCGATGCCAGCATCGTCCATCTCCTGATACTCGGTGATCTTGATCGCGAAGACATCTTCCAGGGTGAGCACTCTTTTGGTCGTGTGCGACCAAACGACTTCCGGCACGCGTACACCGGGTACATCTGCAAAGTTCTCTGCAAACGTGCTGGCATTGCGCCCTTCCGCGATGTAATCAATCTCTTCGTACAGCACCTTGGTAAATTCAGTCAGCAAGGAGGGAACATCAATCCGCTTTTGGATAGGACGGTACTTCATCACAATGTCTCCGACCCAACGGAGGGCGCTCAGGTCGGTGGCAATGATGGTTTCAATATCGGGGCGCTGGATTTTAACCACTACCTGGGTGCCAAAGGCTCGCTGGTCCTCGGGTTTCAGTTGGGCACGATGTACCTGGCCCAGAGAGGCGGCTGCCAGAGGGGTTTTTTCGAAGGATGAAAAGACTTCTTCCAGTGAGCCATGCAACTCTCTCTCGG
>DNGN01000266.1 GCA_003486225.1 Chloroflexota bacterium | reverse complement strand
TCTATTTTATCTCGCTGCTGCCCATCTCGATTGGCGGGTTAGGGTTGCAGGAATGGGCTATCTGGTTTGTGTTCCACCGGATTGGTGGCATCAGCGAGCCACACAGCCTGACGCTCGCACTCCTCTACCGCACGCTGATGATGTTGACCAGCCTGCCCGGGGCAGCACTCGTGTCTGGCATTATTGATCGGCGCAGGCAAGGTGCTCCTGGGAAAAATTAAGCATTTTTTCAGTCTGCCTTCTCGGGAAAAATTCGTACCAGGGCAAAATTTTTACAATATTCAATCAATTCTTCACGGCTGGGTTTGGATTTGAAGCCATCCAGCTTCATGATCAGCCCGATCAGACGGGGGTTTTTGTTCCACCGGTACTGGATAAAGTCCGCCAGAATTTCGGGGTCTGCGGAAATCTCTGCCCGGCCATTGAAAGTTTCATTTTTTACCCGCATAGTAACCCGCGGGTTGGCCTGAATATTGCGCACCCAATCAGAACGCAAGCCGAATACTGCCCCGATGTGATAGATCCCATCAATCAGTTCATACTGTAGGGGTGTTACGCGGGGCAGCCCGGTTTTTCGACCTGTGGTGGTCAGCAGCAGCACGATCCTGCCGATCAGTGGGCCGAGACCGATCTTGTAGGCCAGCATGGGGCCATATTTGGATCTGCGGTAAAATGATTTTTTCATCTTATGCACACCCTCACTATCCACTATAGCACAAGTTTCGCGGCATAAAAAGATTGTCTGCTCATCTCTAGAAGAGTTCTGCAGTTTGTGGAGAATCGCATGCTCAAATTTTTTTGAAGACAAGGCAGTGGTGGTAACGGGAGCATCGTGTGGTATTAACTGAGCGCTTTTCCTGCAGATGGCAGTGCGGGCTGGCTCTGACGGCCTGCAGCCAGGAACAACCCAGAGCGGTGGCGGTTGAATCTCGTAACCTGGGTGCTAGGGTGATTGCGGTATCCACCAATGTGATAAGCGCAAGTTATACTGGTTGCAGTATAATCACAAAAGCCCAATTCATGGAAAGCAGGTAATGATGCGACCAATAGAACTGACCCTCCTCATTCTGACCATGACAGCAGCAGGTCTATTCCTGCTGCCCAAAATCACTGCCAGACTAAAATTCCAGGTCATGCCGCTGGTATTGGTCCTGGCTGCTGCAGCCCAGGTGGGACTGGAGGGATTCCGCTGGCAGCTTTGGCCCCTGATGATCGCAGTACTCCTGCTGCTGGTAGCGGCAGGTTTACAGCTAAGCCGTGGTCAGAAGGCGAAAAAGCCACTGAGCTGGGTAATCGTCAGTTTGATCCTGGCTGTGATTTCCCTGGCCGCTGGATGGCTTTTGCCCGTCCCGGAACCTTTCCCAATCACTGGGCCTTACCAGGTTGGCACAACGGTTTTGCCGCTCAAGGATACCTCGCGCAAAGAAATTTACAGCCCCGATCCAAACGATCCGCGGGAGATCATGGTCCAGGTATGGTACCCGGCCAGCCCGACAAAAGCGGATGAGCGAGCGCTGTGGATGCCGGATATCGACACGGCTGCTCCAGCACTTGCTGGCTGGTATGATTTGCCATCTTTTGTGCTCAACCACTTTGAATATTTCAAGGGAAATGCGTATTTGGATGCTCCTTTGTATCCTGATGGCGAGGAATGGCCCATATTGATTTTTTCTCATGGCTGGTCCGGCTTCAAGGAACAGAATATCTATCAGGTGGAAGAACTGGCTTCACAGGGCTATCTCGTGGTGGGCATCAATCATACCTATGGAGCCATCCAGACCTCTTTTCCAGATGGAAGACAGATGCTGCGCAACGATGCTGCTTTGCCGGAGGGTGTTTCGCAGGAAGAATATGACCTTGCCTCAAACCGGTTGGTACGCCAATGGGCAGAGGATATTGCATTTGTCTTGGATGAATTTGCCCAGAGGGATCAGGCGGTAGGGGAATGGCCTTTTTCAGGCCGCGTGGATTTTAGCAAGGTGGGCGTCTTCGGGCACTCTACCGGTGGCGGAGCCACAGCCGAATTTTGTGGTACAGATGCGCGCTGCAAAGCAGCCCTGGTGATGGATCTTTGGGTGGAGCCAGTGTCCTCCTCGGTGGTTGCTGCGGGTCTGTCTCAGCCTTTCCTGCTGATGCACAGTGCCGACTGGGTCGATCTGGAAGAACCCAGCCCAAACTTCTTGCGTATTGGGCAACTGCTAAGCGCTTCCAGCGGGGAAACAGTTGAATTCAGGGTTGAGGGCACCATGCACCGTGACTTCAGTGTCCTGCCTATGCTGACCCCGCTTTCCAGGTTGCTCGGCTTACAAGGATCCATCGATGGTGACCGCTGTCTGTCTCTAATCAATTATTACACGGTGGCTTTTTTTGATCAGTATCTACGCGAACTGGACAGGGGTCTGTTGCTGCCGGAGAACGCCCCTTATCCAGAAGCGCAGTTTGCCTTACGGCCGTAAGACTGGGTTCAGGCTTTCAACAACGAGAATCACGCAGAGATTATCCTAAAACAGACACATTCTCTCAGAGCAACTTTTCAATGACGGCTGTGTTCCTATCCTTGGGATTGATGTTGTCTCAATAGTTTTGCCTGCCGGATGGTGAATACCGCCCAGGCTTTAGAGGAAGAATCTTGACAGGCAGGGTTAAAGCTGTCTTAATGAGTATAAGCTAAGTGGAGACGCATCCAAGAGATGCAAAGCTGATAAGCTGACCATCAGAATAAATATCCTGCAACCATGATACTGTTACTTCCTTCAAAATGACCATGACAAATCCCCTGCCTCTGATTGTTGAAGACCTGAGTTTTCGATACAGCCGCCGTGAGGATACTGCGATCCGGGGGATGAGCTTTTCTGCCAATCCGGGGGAAGTTTTGTTGATTGCAGGGGCAAGTGGATGCGGAAAAACCACCCTGATCCGTTGTATTAACGGCCTGATTCCGCGCACGTATAAGGGTGAAATGAGCGGACGGGTTTTGGTACATGGCGAGGATATTGCCAAATGGCCGCTCTCGCGCATTTCACAGGAAATAGGCACCGTGCTGCAGGACCCTGAACGCCAGATTTTAGGCACCAAAGTGCTGAATGAGATTGCCTTTGGCCTGGAAAACTTGGCTTTGCCGCGCCCGGAAATTATCGCTCGCGCCGAGGAAGCCCTGCGCTTTTTAAATATTTTTCACCTGCGTGATCGTGAAACCTTCAATCTGTCTGGCGGAGAGAAACAAAAGGTTGCCCTGGCTGGTGTGCTTGCCATGCGCCCAAAGATATTGCTGCTCGACGAGCCCCTAGCCAGCCTGGACCCTGCCAGCGCGCTTGAGACACTTGATATGGTGCGGATGATGGCGGATGAAGGCATGTCGGTCCTGATGATAGAACACCGGGTAGAAGATGTGATGAAGATCAATCCTGAGCGGGTCATGTTTATCGACGCGGGCGATATCCGCTATTTGGGTGATATTGAAGGCTTGAATCAGGTGGTCAATTACCATGAGATCAAACTGCCCGCCGAGGTGGTCATCCGGCGGGCAGCCCAGGACCCGCCTCCTGGTGCGCTGCAAATCTTGCCTGGGATCACGCAGTCAGCGCATCCCGCTGAGTCCCTGGTGGAGTTTCAGGAGGTCGGGTTTGGCTATGACCGTGCGGTTGAGGTGCTGCATGATATCAACCTTGAGATCCGCCGCGGAGATGTGATTGCGGTCTTGGGTCCCAATGGTGCTGGAAAAACCACGTTTGTCAAGCATGCCATTGGATTGCTGAAACCAAAAACCGGGCGCGTGCTGGTCAATGGGCGGGATACGCGCGAAGCCAGTGTAGCCGAAATTGCCAGTACCCTGGGATATGTTTTTCAGAGTCCCAGCCATATGCTGTTTGCCCCAACTGTACACGATGAGCTGGCTTTTGGGCCTAAAAACCTCAAGCATTCCCCGGATGAAATTGAAAAGGAGGTGATGGAAGCATTAGAAACGGTGAATCTGGTAGAGTTTGCGCAAGATCCGCCGCTTTCGCTGTCTTTTGGGCAGCAGAAGCGCGTCAGCATCGCAGCCATCCTGGCAATGCGTTCGCGCATTTTGGTGATGGATGAACCCACCGCCGGGCAGGATTATCAGAACTATATGAACTTCATGGATTCCATATTGCAGATGCCTGGTTTTGAGTCGGTGCTGTTTATCACTCACGATATTGATATGGCCGTGATCTACGCCAACCGGGTGATCCTGGTTGCGGATGGACGGGTGGCTGCCGATGGCCCGCCGCACGAGGTTCTGGCGGATCTGGAACTGCTGAAAGCCTGCCGCGTGGTTCCCTCTTCTCTCCTGGCCGCAAATTTGAAGCGCTTCTCAAAAAGTGGTCAATTCTTGCGGGCAGAGGCTTTAGCACACATTTAGTCATTTATATTTATACAAGGAGAATCGAATGGATAAAAAGCTTGCTTCAATATTTTGGACACTGGTTGCCATTCTGGTGGTTTTTGTACTGATGATCCAGGTCGGTGGGAACATGATGGGCATTGAACGCCTGCAAACCGGTGAAAACCCTGTCCTGCGCTTTGTCTTTGTGGTTGTGGGCCTGTTGATCGCCTTTTTGGTTTACTTCTTCACCAAGGAGAATGAAGCCTGGGCAGTTGGTACCCGCCAGGTGGTCTATATGGCGATTGGTGCTGCCTTGTATGCCGTTTTCTCGTATCTGTTTAATGGGACTGTCTTTGTGGTGCCTTCGCTTAGCCAGGTCGCCATCCGCCCGGCAATTGCCATCCCCATGTTCTTTGGCTATGCTTTTGGCCCGGTGGTTGGCTTCTTTACCGGGGCGGTTGGTAATATGTTCGGCGATGCCCTGACTGGATTTGGCCTGTCCCCGCAGTGGAGCATCGGCAACGGTCTGGTCGGCTTCATCGCTGGGCTGACTTTCCTGGCCAAAAACAGGAAAAAAGGGATGGATACCGTCCTGCTGATCAGTGGGGTTTTGGCTGTGGTTGCCGGAGCCATGTTCTTAATGAATCGCGAACAAGCCAATATGCTTTTCTATGATGTGGAGAATGGTATCTTTGGCGATGCCACCATTTCCACCTTTGCTGGGATTTCCATTATCGTCGGCTTTGTGCTGGTCATGGCAGTGCGTTTCTTCTTCAAAGATGAAAACGTGGCCGCGGCAGTCACCTGGTCTATGCTGGGGAATATCCTCGGGATCGGTTTTGCGGCCATCTCGGATATCTGGATCAACGGCTTCTCTCCCGCGGCTGCGATTGTGGGTGAGTTTTTGCCTGCCGCCGGTCCAAATCTGATCTTCGCGGCGATCCTGGTGCCATTGTTTGTAGGGGCTTACGCGTCCGTGCAGCGTCAATCCGGACGCTAGTACGCATATCAGTTCATATGGGTCGGTGGCCGGTGAAAGCCGCTGGTCACTGACCCATGCCGGTGGTTCGTTGTGGTAAAGGAAAGTTAGTATGCTGGTAACCTGGCGTTATCGAAAACGAAAATCTCTCATCCAGTGGTTCGACCCGCGCGCCTGGCTCATTTTTTATGCCGCCTTTCTGGCTTCGACGCTCTTCTTTTGGGATATTCGCTTTTTGCTGCCTTTTCTGCTCATCTCTCTGGTGGCATTGTTTACCGCGGATATTAAATGGCACGAGATGCGCCGGGCTTTCCTTTTCATTGGCTTTTTTGTTTTGTTCTTTTCCTTCCTCACGTTCCTGACCGGACGCGGCGGGATTGAGGTTTATGATGTGGAGCACCTCATCCGCAAGCTGGAAGCACCTTTTACCATTTTTGGCTGGCGGCCTACACTGGAGATTACGGTCGAACGCTCGTTTTTTGCCCTCAGCCAGCTGGTGCGGGTCTTTAGCATCGCGGTGATGACCATCCTGATCCCGTATTCCTTGGACCCGTCTTATTATGGCATCACCTTCCGCGGGCTGGGGCTGCCCGACAAGATCGCATACGCCATGGACCTGACCATGAGATTTATCCCCACCTTTGGGCGCGATTTCCAGCTAACCATGGACGCCCAGCGTGCGCGCGGGTATGAGCTTGATAAAATCAGCGGGGGCTTGATTGCCCAGGTGCGCAAGCTTGGCCCGATCATGGTCCCGGTGATTATTCACGCCATCCACGGCAGTGAGGATATCATCGATGCCATGGATTTGCGTGCCTTCGGAGTCGGCCCGCGTACCTGGCTCCAAGAGCTGACCTATCAGAAACGGGACCGCATCCTGATCGCTTTTGCGATATTTTTGATCCTGGGATCGGTTGTGGTTCTCTTTTTGGGTTACGGGAATTTTTGGGTACCGCCATCGTTGATCCAATTAACGGTATGACCAGGAGGATTTAGATATGCAGAACCACGTTTCTCAGCGAATTCGGTTTGGTTTGCTGGTCTTGGGTTTGTCCAGCGTGCTTGGAATCATTGCATTATTGTTGCGCGGCCAGGTACCGCTGGCCCAGAACGATGCGCAGGCCTGGGCGCAAAGCGTTACAGGGGGTCAATATATATGGGCTCA
>DNGN01000313.1 GCA_003486225.1 Chloroflexota bacterium | reverse complement strand
GCCACCCGCAGATCGGAAAGGAAGGTATACGCGGCTTCCACGCCGCCCGTGTCGAAAGCGTAACGGCTGCCAGATTCCAGTCCCTGGGTGAAAGCCAGCAGCCAGGCCGCCGCGCTGCCTGGTGAGGTGTCGATCATCCAGCCGCCGGTGCGGTCGCCATTGGCATCGTGGGCAGCACAAGCCTGCTGCGCAAACCCCGCGGCACTGGCCGGAGGCCCATTAAAGCCCAAGTCCTGCGCCCAGGACTGGTTGTACAGCATCAGGCGAGCAGAAAGCAAAGCGGGAAAACCGCGCCGCTCGTTCCCATACAGGTCACGGGCCAGCATAGCGGGGTAGAACTGGGCCAGTTCCTCATCGGTCAGCCCGTACGTTGGGTTATCCAGGTAGGGCGCCAGATCGACCAATACGTCCACAGATTGCCAGGCATTGTATTCATAGGGATGGGCCTGCACCACCTCAGGTGTGTTTCGGTTGGCGATGGCTTCCTGCATGGCGGCATTAAAATCAGCCGGGTGACCAAAGCTGCGGGAAACCACTTTTATCCCTTCCGCATTATCACGGTTGAACTGCCTGACGATCTGCTGCAGCGGATCTGGGGCGGTTGGATCCCAGACATACCAGAACTCGATCTGCACATCCTGCAAAGCGCCGGGAGCCAAGACTGGCACAACCGGAGTCGGGGTGACGGTGGGGGTAGCGGTCTGGCGCGGGGTGGCCGTGATGATCCTGATCCCGGGATCTGGGGTGGGCTGGACCGCCTGATCGCTACCACAGGCGGTGAGCGCCAACACCACCAACCCAAGGAGCAGCAGGCTGACGAAGGAACTTTTTAGGCCTTTCATACTGTGCATTATATCCCGTATCCTCCGGCCAGCGGGGAAGAAATCGTGCCGCCTGGCATCCCGGAGTATAATATTTTTCACTGCTCTGAGAAAAGCAAGGAGATGCTATGCCAGACCTGACCACTCAACTGCTGCCGCGCCTGAAAGATCACCGGTTACCAGAACTCGCTTTACCGGCGGAGTTTGTCCAGCCCAACTACCAGGGATTTTCGATCCTCAACACGCCCAACAGCATCTGCAAGTTACTCGGCGCCCCGGTCAAGAACCAAACCCCTGCCTTGTCCGAGGAGATCCTGGCACCCCTGGGAGGAGAAGTTGAGAAAGTGCTGCTGATCCTGATGGATGCCTTAGCCCTGCACCGCTTCCAGGCCTGGATGGCCGCGCAGCCGGAACTGGTCTGGCACCAGTTCGTTCAGCAGGGCGTCCTGGCACCGCTGACCTCGATCACACCCAGCACAACCGCAGCCGCGCTTTCCTCCTACTGGACGGCGACCCCTGCACGCCGCCATGGCATTGTGGGCTACGAAGGCTGGCTGAAAGAATACGGCATCGTCGCCAACATGATCACCCATAAACCGATCTCCTTTTATTCTGGCAGGGCCAACAGCCTGGAGGAAGCCGGTTTCTCGGCTGAGGATTTTCTGCCGGTAGACCCGCTCGGATTGCATCTCAGCCAGCATGGGGTCGAGCTGCATGCCTTCCAGCACCACTCGATCCTCCACTCGGGACTCTCGCGCATGCTGCTCAAAAATGTGGAAAAACACGGCACCAGCACTGCCGTGGACCTGTGGGTGACAGTGCGCAAGCTCTGGGAGCGGCGCAAAGGCCAGAAAATTTTTTCCTGGGTCTACTGGCCAGAAGTGGACGGCCTGTCTCACTTCCGCGGGCCGGAGGATGAGCGTATTGCAGCAGAGTTTGCCGCCTTCAGCCAGGCCTTCGAGAACATGTTCCTGAACAAGCTCAGACCAGACCAGCTTGAGAACACCTTGCTGATCCTGACTGCCGATCATGGGCAGATCGCCACCAACCGTGAGGACGACCATTACGATCTGAGAAATCATCCGGATTTCACCCGCCGGCTGCACCTGCTGCCAACTGGCGAAAACCGCCTGGCCTTCCTGCATATCCGGCCGGGACAGGTGGAAGCCGTGCGGGAATACATCGAACGCACCTGGCCCAACCAATTCAGCCTGCTGGAATCGGCCTACGCGGTTGAAAAAGGGTTATTCGGGTCTGGAGAAAAGCACCCCGGCTTGCTGGACCGAACCGGTGACCTGGTTGCCCTGGCACGCGGACAGGCCTTTTGGTGGTGGGGAGCGCAGCCCAACCCGATTTACGGGCGGCACGGCGGCCTCTCTGCGGAAGAGATGCTCGTGCCTTTCCTGGCAGCAAGGCTGTAGCGGAATGAGCGCGCAAGCATTTCAGTCCATTCTGGATAAACTGGGAGATCATTACGGTGCCCTGGATAACCAGGTCGAACGGTGGGCAGATCAGCAGTACGGGCTTGCCAGGCTTTTGCCTGAGATCGAGCAAGCACTGCAGAACAACTTCCCCCCAGGCAGCGCCCCCCTGACCATATTTGCCCAGGGCCAGCACACATACAACAGCCTGATGACCGATTTATCCGGCACCCCCGCCGCCTACCTCAATCTGCGCTTTTTCATCCTGCTGAATGCGTTTCTGCAGGCCTGCCAAGAATCCCTTCAGAAGGCAGCTTTAAATCCTGCCCTCGACCCATCCGCTTTGGTGGAGAGAAGCTATTACAGTCCTTATTTTTTTGACAGGGTAACCGTCAGCAGGCAGGAGATGATCCAGATACTGCAGGATGAGATCGCCGAACTGCAAACAGCAGCCCGAGACCGCAGCGGTATTTTATTGGCTTTGCGCAGCCGTAAAGGCGTGGTAAGCACCCTGGCCGAGAGCTACTGCCCAACCCACCCTGTGCTGTACCCCCTGGTACAGGAACTGGATGCGGTCAAGGTGAGCAACGACCCAGGTGTGGTGGACGCTGTGCTGGCCAAATTAGAAGCGATCCTGGCAGCGGTCTAGTTTTTTCAGTTTTTTGGAGACTTTAGGGTTGTCCAGCCGGCAGGTAGTGGTGCTCGACAAACCTGTTCCAACCCTTTTGGGTGTGCGATTCTACGGCCCAATAAAAACCGTTCTCAGCATCCGGCCAGTAAACATTACGCGCCAATCCCGCCGGCATCTGGGCTTCAAAGCCAACTGCCTGCGGGTGGATATCGGACACGTCAGCCAGCTTGCCCTGAGATTGCTTGCCATCTGAAGTGAAGGACCAGAAGCAGACCTCTTTTTCCTGATTGACGCCAATCAGGGCGATTTCCTGATAACTGCCGCTGGGATATTCCCACCAGGCTGTCAGCTGAAGATATTTCCCGTCCAGGACCGGCTTGAATTCCCGGCGGCATTTCACCATCCCCATTTCGGATTTGGCTTCAGCCAGCCACTCCCCCACCAGCGGCTTGAAAACACCCAATTTACCCCTGCCTTTTTTCCAGTCCATACAACCTCCGATTCTCGATCACCGGCATTTAGCTCCCCTGCCATTTATTCCCGGATCAATCCCGCAAGCAACCTTCAATTTCCCAGGCATGCTCCGGGGTATGCCAGGCCCACCGGCGCATTAACACAAATTTATATCTGGCCTGCTGATTCAAAACCTTGGAGCTGATTCATAAATAAGCCTAGCCACAAGATTCTTTCCGCACCCTGCAAGATCGCAAGGAAGACAAAGGCGGGTGAGAAAAATCTCACCCGCCCTGGATGGCATGCACTTATCTAAAACCCTTCCAGCCTGCTCATATCGGCCACACCTTCGGCCAGCCGGGCAATTTTTTGCAGCAGGCCGAGCCGGTTGTGACGCACCTGCTGGTCTTCAGCCATCACCAGGACATCTTCAAAAAACTGGTTTATGACCGGGATCAGCGGCAGAAAGGCCTGCATAAAATCCTGTACTGAGCCGGGTGCACGCGGAGCCTTCTCGGCTTCCTGCAAGGCGGCATACAGGTCTTTTTCAACCGGTTCAACAAAATCGCTGGGCACAACCGGATAGACCGTCTCCAAATCTCTGGTAATGCGGACGCAGCGCGAATAAGCCGGCAGGATGGTTTGCCAATCCTCACGCGCGACCCATTCGGTCAGCTCGGCCACAGCTTTTCGGGCGCTGTACGGATTATGTCCCTGGGCTGCCAAAACGGCATCGACCACGTCAAAATTGAATCCCTCTTCCAGGAATTGGCTGCGCATTCGTCCCAGGATGAACTCCAGGCATTCGGCCTGGCTGGTCGGGCTGGCTTCCAGGGGCAGCGATTCTGCGGCAGCGCTCAACCCTTTGCGCAGATCAAAATCCTGCTGCCAGGCGATCAGGCTCTGCACCAAACCCAAGGCCGCCCGCCGCAGAGCAAAGGGGTCTTTGTTGCCGGAGGGGGCAAGCCCTGCAGCAAACAAGCCCGCCAGGCTGTCGAGGCGATCTGCAATGCCCACCGCAAGGCCTGCTTTGTGGCTGGGGTTGATGTCCCCTACACTGCGCGGCAGGTAATGCTCAAAAATAGCCTCGGCCACATCTGGCGGCTCCCCGGCGTGCAAAGCATACTGTTGGCCGATAAAGCCCTGCAGGGCGGTCATCTCTACAACCATATTGGTGGCCAGATCCGCCTTGCACAGTTCGGCTGCCCGCAAGGCAGTTTTTTGTTGCGCATCTTCCAGATGAATCAGGTCACCAACGATGGCGACCAGGCGGGTGATGCGTTTGGACTTATCGAGCATGGACCCCAGCTTGGTCTGGAAGGTGAGGGTATCCAACCTGGGCAGATAATCCTCCAGGGCCGTCTTGAGGTCCTCTTCCACGAAGAAGGCCGCATCCGCGAAGCGCGCCCGGAGCACGCCTTCGTTCCCTTTGGCAATCACATCCAGATGCTGGTCACCGCCGTTGCGGACGGTGACAAAATGAGGCAGCAGTTTGCCATCCCGATAGATCGGGAAATAGCGCTGGTGCTTCTTCATGACCATCACCAGGATCTCATCCGGCAGGGAAAGGTATTTTTCCTCAAAAGAACCGATCAAGGCAGTCGGGGATTCGACCAGATGGGTGACCTCGGCCAGCAACGCCGGGTCTGCTTTCACCTGACCGCCTACTTTGGCTGCCAAAGCCTCCACCTGCTCCAAAATCGATTCTTTGCGATTATCGACATCCAAAATAATGCCCTGCCCTTCGATGACGTTGAAATATTCATTCGGGCTGGAAACTGACACCTGCTCCGGATCGCTGAAGCGCAGGCGGCGGGTGTGCTTGCCAGAACGGTACCCGGCAAACTCAAAGGGGATCAGGTGTTCGCCATGCATGGCTAAAAGCCAGCGGATCGGTCGAGAGAAGGCCACATTACTTGCGTTCCAGCGCATGCCGCGCTCCACTTTCAGGCCTGCAAGCAGTTTGGGCAGTTCCTCAGATAAAACTTCCACAGCTGTGCGGCCTTTATGCTGGACAACCGCCACCACATACTCACCGCCATCGATCTGGCGCACCTGCAGGTCAGCCATGGAGAGGCCTTTGCCGCGCGCAAACCCTTCGGCCGCTTTGGTGGGCTCGCCATCCGGGCCGAACGCCCGGGCCGCCGGCGGCCCCTTGACCAGTTCCTCCCGGTCGGACTGCTGCTGTTCCAGACACTCCACATACACCACCATGCGGCGAGGGGTGCCCAGGATCATGACGGCGCCGTGATTCAGCTGCAGGGTCTCCAGAAGTGCCGGAACCTGCACCTGCAGCTGCTCCAGGTAGTTATTGAGGTCTGAAGGGGGAATCTCTTCTGTGCCGATCTCCAGCAAGAAGGGGGCTGGTTTGTCCGGCGCAGAAAACGAGAACGAGGTTTCTTGCACAGGTTGGGAGA
>DNGN01000121.1 GCA_003486225.1 Chloroflexota bacterium | reverse complement strand
TGATTGATCAGGGCGCGGGCAAGCGCAACTCGTTGGCGTTGTCCGCCTGAGAGTTGGGCTGGCTTGCGTTTGGCGTAGCCTGTCAATTGAACAAGTTCCAGCATTTCTTCCGTCCGCTTCGCACGCTCCGGTTTGGATACTCCCTTGACCATCAATCCATAGGCAATATTGTCACCTACGTTCATATGAGGGAACAGGGCATAGTCCTGAAAGACAGTGTTCACGTTGCGCTCATACGGGGGTAAATTGGAAACATCCTCACCGTATAAATGAATACTGCCTTTTGTGGGCCTTTCAAACCCGGCGATCATGCGCAGGCAGGTGGTTTTCCCAGAGCCGGATGGTCCAAGAAGGGAAAAAAATTCACCATCGTAGATCTCGAAATCCGCTTGATCCACGGCTTTTACATCCCCAAAATACTTGCTCACTTTATCAAATGTTATGGCTGGTTTTGTCTGATTGGTCATTTCCTGATATTCTCTTTACTACCTGTATATGAGGCATCAGGCAGGAGTTGCTCCCACCTGATGCCTCAGTTGAAATAAATTATCTGCCGCCGATTACCGCGACGTAATTTGTGACCCATTCATGATACGGGACACATTCCATCCTGCCATCACCGCAGTCGGTTGTGGGTGTGCGCCACCACCAGATCTTGTCGAAATCGTTCAACCCATTGTTCACGCACCCGTCAGGACCAAGCAACTCGTTGCCTTCACAGGCGTCCAAGCGCACTGGGATATTCTGGAACCATGCCGCCAGATCACCCTGAACCTTCGGGTTTAATGACCATTCCATCCACTTATAAGCGCAGTTGGGGTGTGCTGAATCGACATGCAGCATGGTGGAATCCGCCCAGCCTGTAGCGCCTTCCTTTGGAACGACTTTGTCAATCGGGGCGCCGCCAAACTTCAGAAGGTTAGCCTGGAACGGCCACGAACCGGAAGCCGCTACGCCTTCATTGGTGAAATCGTCCATCTGGATAAAGGCATCATGCCAGTAGCGGTTGATCAGTGTGCGCTGTTGCCGGAGAAGTTCAATAGTCGCGTCGAATTGGGTGCGGGTCAATTGATAGGGATTGGTAATGCCCAAATCCGGTCTCGTGCTCATCAGGTACAAGGCCGCGTCGGCAATGTAGATCGGACCATCGTACGCCTGAATGCGTCCCTTATTGGACTGCCCATCCGGTAAAGTCATTTCCTCGAACACCACATCCCAGCTGGTGGGCGGCTGGTCGCCAAACACATCTGTGTTGTACATCAGGATGTTCTCACCGGAGGAATACGGCACACCGTAATGTTTGCCATCCACGGTATGCCACGGTGCATTCTGCAGACGTTCGTCAATTTCGCCGTAACTGGGGATCAGATCAATGTTGATCTCCTGCACGCGTCCACCTGAGATCAGGCGATTGGAGGCATCGCCTGATGCGGTCACCAGGTCAAAACCACCTTCGTTCATCAGGGCAACCATTTCATCCGAAGTAGCCGCGGTTTTCACACTGACCATACATCCGGTATCTGCTTCGAATTGGGTTACCCAGTCATAGGCTGGGTCAGTCTCACCACGCTCAACGTATCCAGCCCACGCAACGATCGAAAGTGCGCCTTCTCCCTCGCCCACAGACTGCAAGGGACCGCTGGTTGTATCGCTAACTTCATCTGCTGTGCCACCACATGCTGAAAGGGCCAAGCTAACGACAATGAACACGATTCCTACTCTAAACCACTTTGATTTCATAAAACGGTTCTCTCCTTTTAACTTTTGAATTGGTTGTTAGATCGGTATGGTATCGAATTTATTTTCTTCAAAAGCACCTCCTAAATCGGATTCTCGCTAAGTGGCGTGAGAGAGGAAAGAGCCACTACTTTTGTCTAATTTGTGAGAACATTCATTTTAATCTGCAAACAAAAACACAAAAACTTTCGCATGGTTGTGAGTAATTTCATCTTATTTGTACAAAATTCGATAATTTTCAAAACGAAGCAGGAGTGAAATATAACTGTCAGTAGCTTTCGCTATCAAATAGCGATTGAACCGCTCCATGAAAGATTTTGGTATGGTAATCCACATCTGCTTCGGTGATATCAGGTGAAATAAGGGCCATATTGTGAAATGGTGTCATCAGGATACCCCGATTGATTGCATACAGATGCATATAGCGGTCAAGTTCATGATCAACAGCTGAGGCGGCTTCACCGCCGTTCCTGGGCGGGGTTGGATGGAACCAATATTCAGAGCGGTTCCCAAGCCGCTTGACAATCCAAGGCAAGCGGAATTCCTTGATCACACTTTCAACGCCTTCGGTAAAGCGCTCCTGCAATTTTATTGCTTTGGAAAAATACTCATCCGTTAGCACATGCTCCAGTGTGGCCTTCATGGCGGCAATGGATAGGGCATTGCCTGCCAATGTTCCGCCGATGCCACCGACATCAGCATCATCAAGGTTGAGCATGCTGCTGAACTTGTCGGCAATTTCATGGGTAAAGCCATACACTGCAGCAGGAACCCCTCCAGCCAGTGGTTTTCCGAGGGTCAGAAAATCGGGTTCAAGAGAATTGAGTGCCGTGTATCCACCAGGGCCGGCACAGATCGTATGGGTTTCGTCGATGATCAGGTAGGTCCCGTACTTGCGGGTCAGATCCCGCAACGCATCATGATAGCCTGGCTCGGGATGGATGATCCCGATGTTGGTCATCACGGGTTCGGCCAACACAACGGCCACATCCCGTTCCTTGAGGGCATTTTCGAGAGCAGGGATGTCGTTGAATTCAATGACTTTACTTGTCAGGGTAGGATCGATCTGGGGCCCCAGGTTATTTTCACGCGAGACCGATCTGCCGGAGTCATCCAGTGTGATGTATGCTTCATCCACCGTGCCGTGGTAACAATAATTGAAAACCAGGACTTTGGGACGCCCCGTGAGCAACCGTGCCATGCGCAAGGCAAATCGATTGGCATCGGTGGCGGTCAGGGTAAACTGCCAGTATGGTAAACCGAAGCGCCGCTGCAGTTCCTCGCCCACTGAAATAACATTGGGATAGGGCAACATGAGCGTGATTCCCTTCTGGATCTGCTCACTGATCGCCTGAATGGTAATGTCTGGTGAATGGCCTGTCATGGCGCCAGTATCACCAAGACAAAAGTCGATATAATCGTTTCCGTCCACGTCCGTGAAATGTGCGCCTTTGGCTTCTTTGACGAACACGGGGAAAGACCCAGCCCAACGGATCATCCATAACATGGGCACGCCGCCATGCAGTGATTTGCGTGCACGCTGGTAGAGTTCATAAGATTGGGGATGATTCTTATGAAAGAGCTGCTCTTCGGATTGCAGCAAAGCTGCAAGTTTGGCTCTGTATGGGATTGACATAATTTTCATGCCTCATACAAACGTTTGAGTTCAATCAATAAATTTCAGCTGTATGGCCAGCATGCGGTGTAGAGATGTGATCAGTGTGACAAACAAGTTGGCAGCTGTACCCCGGCGGTTATAATAACAAAATCATTGATTGATTCGGCGGATAAATTTGGTACTTTTTCTGATACTGACCAAATTTATCCGCCTTGTTTTATATTTCTGTTCGGGCACTCCCTGGCCTATTGGAATTGCTGTGGCAAAATTTGCCTTTATTTAAACATTGCCGGCAGGGTGTTTGCCTTTGTTCAGCGGTTTGGCAGGTGCTCCGCTGCCCATTCGAGGTCGAGTTTTGTCAGCGTCTCTTCTGTCGGGACACCATCTGAGGTCCATCCGGCCTGCCGATAATACTCTTCGAGGGCGGCCGTAAACTCGTCCCGATTAAGTGCAAACCCGTCGCTAGGCCCACCCTTGAGCGGCTTAAAGAGTTTTTGCGGGACAACATCCTGTTTTCGGTCAATGCCTTCGCGGGCGTTGAAAGCCCTCATAAGGTTGAGCCTGCGCTCGCCAACTGTTTGCAGCTCCTCAAAGCTGACATCCTCCCATCCGGTCACCGCCTGCACCAGGTGGACCATGTCATCTGGGCCATACAGCTGCCAGGCAGGACCATAAACAAACTGGCACAGGTTCAGGCTGTCCATGGNNCCTTCAAAATCGTCTTCAATTGCCGGATCGTGTTCACTGGACTGGTGATCGGCACCAAAGGGGTTGACGGCGTAGATCACAGACAATGAGCGTTTTACCCGTGGCATGTGGGCAGGCGCTTCCTGGCCTTTAAAGGTAATCAAATATTCTTCTGTGCCGCGCCCAATATTCTTGGCGGCGCGTTCTGAGCCTTCAGCCAGCAGATCCCCAAATCCCTCACGATGGGCGATTTTCTCAACCAGTTTGACCATGGTCTCAGCGTTTCCCCAGGAAAGGTCCAGTCCATCGGTATCCTCCAGGGTCAATTTGCCTTCGTTGAATGCCTCATATGCCCAGGAGATGGTAGCACCACAGGAGATCGTGTCCATACCGTATTGATTGCACAGTTCATTTGCTTTACTGATCGCGGCCAGATCATCGATGGCGCAATAGTTGCCGAAGGTTGAAGTGGTTTCATACTCCGGGCCGCCATAACGCGGATCGACCTTGTATTTCCCCTCGGTGATCTCAACCACGCGCTTGCAGCGTACAGTGCAGGCGTAGCAGGTATCACGTCCTAAACGATCCTGTTTTCCCTCGGCAGCACCTCTTAAGATCGTATCGTACATTGTCGTGCCGTCTATGGCTTCCCATTTGTCGAAGACCCCGCTATTGTAGTTGTATGTGGGCAGGGTGCCGATGGTCTGGTTCGCGCCGGTGGTCTCCGCAGTGCCGTATTTCGCCAATCCCGCAATGCCAGAATCATCCAGATTCTCGGCGCCCCATTTTGCAAGCTGGCTCAATCGGCCTTTGTCCGCGATACTCGGTCGCTTTTTGCCCCGCACGGCAATCGCTTTCAGGTTCTTGGAGCCCATGACAGCGCCCATGCCTGTCCGGCCATTGGCACGGTTGGACATGCTGAAGATGCCAGCAAAACGCACCATTTTTTCTCCGGCAGGCCCAACCTGCAGCACTTCGATCTTATCATCTCCCAATTCATTTTTAATGGACGTCTCTGCTTCACCTGTGATCTTTCCCCACAGATGGGTTGCGTCTCGAAGTTCGTATTTGCCTTCGTTAATCCACAGGTACACCGGCTTTTCTGCTTTGCCTTTGATCACAATCGCATCAAAGCCAGCAAATTTCAGTTCAGCAGGGAAAAAGCCTCCGCCCTGCGAATCTCCGATCGCACCGGTAAGTGGCGATTTGGCAGCAGCCGTCATGCGGCTCTGACCTGATACAGGGCTGCCTGTCAATACGCTGAGAGCCAGCACCAGCACATTTTCCGGNNTCAACACTTGTCTCGTTGTTGGTGAGATTTACATGCAAAATTTTCCCAGTATAACCATGAACCATTTTTCTCTCCTTTACATCATAGCCTTTCACGGTAAGATGTGCTATCCACCGCCAATTGACGAAAATATTTTAACCTGGTCGCCATCTAGTAATTGCCGAGACATTTCTGTCTCGTGAGCATCATTCACACTGATGACAACTTTGCCAGTGATCTCAAACTCGTCCAGCAAATCCTGCAAATTTGCCCCATCATTCAACTGCAGCACAGCTCGTCCTTTGGCTTCGGGAGGCAGTTTTTCTCGTAAGATGGAATAAAGTTGCAGGTTAATTTTTATTTTTGATTTCATAGAATATTGGTCATTCTCAGTTCAGCAATAACAACAGATAAATCAATATAAAGTATGATTCAGACAGGATTCTACCTTAGTAGTTCGCAAGGATCAAAAAACTGTCGCCGTCTCTATGTCTCAATTATAACGAATGCGGGACATTGACCAATCCTCTATTGGATGCAGGGAGGGGGGTCGGAATTAGGGCAATGTCCCGCGTGTGGGGTTATGCAGCTAAGCTATGGCTACTCGCCTTTGACCTCGGTCCAAATTTGATCGTAGAGCGGGGTTGCCTCGCCAACATCTTCCATAAAGACGCCATTTGACAAAACATCCGAAGGCGTGTTGGTAATCGGTGAGTTGAAATAGGCATCGTACAGTTCTGTCTGGTTGTCCTTGGCATAATCCAGGGCAGCTGTGTTGGGAACAGAATACGGGAAATCACGCAACATCAACCAGAACAAATCGCCCTGCTCGATGTAGTTTACCCAGGCATATGCGGCATCCAGATGCGGGGCACCGGTTGGAATAGCCCAGTTATCCTGCCANNGGGCTGTCGCTATCGAAGAGTTTGACACCCGGGATCAATTCCAACAGCTTGGTCTTGGCCTCTTCCAACTGCATGGGGTCCTTGGTGTTCAGGTCGTATCCCAATGTCATCAGAGTGAAACCAATCACCACACGGGGATCATCAAGCAGCACCAGACGACCGGCATAATCCGGATTCCACAGGTCTGCCCAGGATTCCGGCGGGTCCTCCACCCGGTCTGCATTGTAAATGATCGCATCGGTTCCCCCCATGTATGGGATGGTATACATATTGCCCGGATCAAAAGGCAGATCCTTAAAGTCTGCTCCAATGTTGTCCATAATGGC
>DNGN01000131.1 GCA_003486225.1 Chloroflexota bacterium | reverse complement strand
AACCTGCTTTCCAATGCCATCAAATTTACCGAGAAGGGCAGCATTACGCTGAGCGCAAAGAAAAAGGGCAAAGAATTCATCTTTGCCGTCATGGATACCGGTCCTGGCATCCCCCAGGACATGCTGGCAGGAATCTTTGAGCCATTCGTCCAGGTGGTGGACAACAAAAAACCAATTCAGGGCACAGGATTAGGTCTGCCGATTTCGCGCAGCTTGGTTCAGTCCCATGGCGGTGACCTTTGGGTGGAAAGCAAGATGGGTGAAGGGACAACTTTTTACTTTTCCTTGCCCTTTGATTTGCATTTGAAGCAATAATATGGAACCACATTTCCCAAGTCGGGTCGAATCGGAGCTGTGCTTTGATCCAATAAAGGAGTTTGCACAATGAATTCACAACAACCAATCCTCGTTTATGTGGAAGATGATGAGGCCAGCATCCTGGTCATGAAAATGGTGGTCGAAAGAGTCATGGGATTGCCAACCCTGCATGTTCTGGAAAGCCGCGCTGATTTTGTACAGCAGGTAAAGGAACTCGGGGTTGTACCAGATGTCTTTTTGTTGGATATCCAAATGAAACCGTATGGCGGAGCTGAATTGTTGTCCATGCTGCGTGGTGACCCGCAGTTTGAAGAGAGTAAGGTAATTGCCCTCACCGCCAGCGTGACCAACGAAGAGGTATCGCTTCTGAAAAGTGGCGGTTTTGACGGCGCAATTGCCAAACCGCTCAATATCGACGTATTCCCGGACCTGATCGCCAGGATCATCAACGGTGAGCATGTCTGGTACATTGCTTGAGTTGCCAGCGCCAACTTTTTTGCCCTTCAGCTGGATACCTGTCCAACAGGACAGGTATTTTTGTTTAAACGGACAGGTGATAATTACCCGTAGAGACAGGTTACATGGAGTTGTTCATTCTCTAGAATAAAACAAAGATTTCTAATCAGAGGAGAAAAAAATGAAAACCCAATCGAAAAAAATGTTATCTGTCTTGATGCTGTTGGCCGGGAGTCTGCTGGTTGGGTTCTCGGCCGGACGCTGGCTGGCACCGCTGGCCGCCTGGATCGGACCTGTCCTGATCATGCGCTACTATCGCGATCATAAGGCTGGGCGCGGATACCTGCTGATCATCGCTGCCCACATCCTAGCTTTTCTGATCGGATTTGGGGGGATGTGGTTCAAAGAGTGGGGGGTGGGGATGCTGGTTGGGCTGGATATATTGTATGCGTTCTTATGGAGCCTGCCCTATCTTGCGGACCGCCTGATCAGCCCTAAATTTCAGGGATTTTCCAGTACGTTTGTTTATCCTTTGGCCGCTGTAATCCTTGATTTCATCAACATGAATACCAACCCGATTGGCAACTGGGGCGCAACCGGCTATACCCAATATGGGAACCTGCCGCTGATGCAGTTGGTCTCTGTAACCGGCATGACCGGTATCACCTTCCTGATGGGATGGTTTGCATCCGTAGCAAACTGGAGCTGGGAAAACCGGAGCCGACAAAAACAGATTGCCAGAAGTGTGGGTGCATTTGGAACAATTTTTGCCCTGGTATACATATTTGGTTTTGCCAGGCTGAACTTGTCACCTCTCAGTGAAACCGAGGAAACCATTCGCGTTGCGGGAATCACCACCGCTACCCAGGGGGAATTATATGAGATGGCAGGCGGATATGAGGCCTGGTTGACCAACCCGGATTCACCTGCCTCACAATCAGCGGTTCAGGCTCGTTGGGATGCTTATTTCGCTGAGACGGTCCGCGAAGCCAAAGCGGGTGCCCAGTTGGTCATGTGGAATGAAGTAGCGGGTCTGACGTCCGCCTCAGCACTGCCATCCATGACCGCCAAAGCCCAGGATATTGCCAAGCAAAACAACATTTACCTGGCCATTCAACTTGCCGTTTTTCACCCCTCCGATACAAAGAAACCATATGAACTCAAACTCCTGTTGATTGATCCATCCGGTGCCAATTTGTTCGAGCATATCAAATACGGCGGTGCTCTCATAGCCCCCAACATGCTCAAAGGCGATGGAAAATTAAAAACGGCCAATACACCATTCGGTGTGCTTTCAGCGGTGATCTGCTGGGATGCGGATTACCCCGCTATTCTCCGGCAAGCTGGGCAGAACGGCACCGGGTTGATGTTGGTCCCCAGTTCAGATCGGATTTCATACGATCCAATCCACACGTATATGGCTGTATTCCGGGCCATCGAAAATGGTATGTCGCTCGTACGGCAAACCGAGTTTGGGCTCTCGATGGCCGTTGACCCTTACGGACGCGTCCTGGCACAGACCGACTTCTTCGGTGCCACAGATCGCACCCTGGTTGCTCAAGTTCCTGTCAAGCATGTGAGCACTATATACACCCTCTTTGGACACTATTTTGAATGGGTCTGCCTGGCTGGTTTCCTGTACCTGGTTGCCCGGGCGGTTCTGACACGCCGGCAAACGAATTGATTTGTAATTACACAACAGGAGAAAAACGATGAAAGCCATACTTCTCAATGGATCGGTAGAAAATGACAGAACCGGTGGACGCGTGCG
>DNGN01000285.1 GCA_003486225.1 Chloroflexota bacterium | reverse complement strand
GTGGTGCAACGGCAGCACACCGGACTTTGAATCCGTTGATCCTGGTTCGAATCCAGGCGCCCCGGCTGAAATAATTTTTGAACGGATTACCGTTGTTAGAAGAAGAGTGTGACTTAAGTCCAAACCAACCTACCCAAACAGCGAGCCTGGCACGTCTGCGAAAGTGTGCGGCGCTCGCTGTTTTTAATTCGGATCGCGATACTGGGAGTTTTTCAAAATGAAGACGGCAACCATCCTGCTCGCCGCTGGAAAAGGCACGCGCATGCGGTCTGATCTGCTGAAAGTGCTTCACCCGCTTGGCGGCAAGCCGATGCTCTGGCATACGATACAGGCTGCTTTCCAGGCCAGCAACCAGCCACCCACCCTGATCATCGGGTTCCAGGGCGAAAAAGTAAAAGAAACCTTTGGGGATACGGTCAGATATATTACCCAGGAAGAACAATTAGGAACCGGCCATGCCGTTCTTCAGGCCAAAGACCAGCTCAAGGGTCAATCCGACCTGGTGGTTGTGCTGTTGGGGGATATGCCTTTACTGCGTGCTGAGACCATTAAGCGCCTGATGGACAAACAGATGAAGAATTCAGGCCCTATCAGCCTGATGACCGTCATGGCAGAAGATCCGCGCGGCTTTGGCAGAATCCTGCGCAACCAACAGGGCGAAGTCGAGGCCATCATCGAAGAAGTAGACTGCACGCCGGAACAACTGCAGATCAATGAGCTGAATGTCAGCATGTACTGCTTCCAGGCCGCTTGGCTCTGGGAGAATTTAGCCCGGATCCCAGTATCTGCCAAGGGCGAATATTACCTGACCGACATCATCGCGATTGCCCGGCAGCAGGGGCTTTCTGTTCAGGCCGAAGTGATCGAAGACCCGCAGGAAGCCATGGGGATCAACACCCGCATTCACCTGGCAGAAGCTGAAACCATCTTGCGCAAACGCATCAACCAGCATTGGATGCTGGCGGGAGTCACCATCATTGATCCGGCGACCACCTATATCGAGGCTGATGTATCCATCGGGCAGGATACCATCCTGCACCCCAACACCTATCTCCAAGGCAGCACCCAGATCGGAGCCAAGTGCCAGATCGGCCCCAACAGCCTGATCAGGGACTCAATCCTTGGTGACCATTGCCAAGTCCTGTCTTCAGTGATTGAACATGCCCGTTTAGAAGACCATGTGGACATAGGCCCCTTTGGCCACCTGCGCAAAGGCGCCCATCTGGCTGATGGCGTGCACATGGGCAATTTTGGTGAGGTAAAAAACGCCTATCTGGCTCCAGGCGTAAAAATGGGGCACTTCTCCTATATTGGTGATGCAACCATCGGCAAGAATGTGAACATTGGAGCCGGTACCATCACCTGCAACTACGATGGCAAAAACAAACATCACACCACCATCGAAGAAGGTGTCTTTATTGGCAGTGATACCATGCTGGTGGCGCCCTTAAAGATCGGCAAAGGTGCCCAAACTGGCGCTGGATCAGTGGTGACGGATGATATCCCTGAAAAAACACTTGTGGCGGGAGTTCCCGCCCGAAAATTACGGAACCTGGACCCTGAAAGTGAATAATACTCAAATAACATTACTGGTTGTACTGACAATTTTTGATTTGGTGCTGACTTCGATCCGGTCTAGCTTACTCAATGTACGCTTCCCGCGTTTGGTTTCGCTCAGCGAAGCGGGTATGGTGAGAGTAGAAAAAACCATGGAGTTAGTGACAAAACGCGCTCGCACACGTTCTACCCTGAAATTAGGGCAGGCCCTGGTGCGCTTTTTGATCGCCGGGCTGGTACTGCTGAATTTTATCCTTCCCAATCTGGGCGAGGAATTTGAACTGCCGGTGCTGGGGTATATGATGCTCATCGGGCTGGTTTTATGGCTCTTGGAATTTATCCTCGAGCGGTTGATCCTGACCGACCCAGAAAACTGGTCGATCCGGTTAACCCCCCTCGCCAGCGTGCTGATCACCCTTTTCTCGCCATTGCTGTTCCTGCCGCTGCGGCTGTCAAGGAGCAGTGAAAGCCGCAACCTGGTCACCATTACGGAAGATGAGCTCATCCACCTGGTGGATGCCAGCCAGCGCGCCGGAGAGATTGAAAAAGACGAAAGCGAAATGATCCACTCCGTGTTCGAATTTGGGGACACAATGGCCAAAGAAATCATGATCCCGCGAGTGGATATGCTGTCCCTGGAAGTAAATACACCCTTGGGGGAAGCAGCCGACAAACTGCTGGAAACCGGGTATTCCCGAATTCCGGTCTACGAAGAACAGATCGATAACATCATCGGGCTGCTCTACACCAAAGATATGCTGCAGGTCTGGCGCTCTGGAGACAAGATCACCTCGCTGCGCCCGCTGCTGCGCACAGCCCGGTTCATCCCGGAGACCAAGAAGGTTGATGAACTGCTTGATGAGATGCAGGCAGCCCGTATGCACATCGCGATTGTGGTGGATGAATACGGCGGTGTGGCCGGCCTGGTGACGCTCGAAGACATCATTGAAGAGATCTTCGGCGAGATTCAGGATGAATATGACGATAGCGAAGAAGAGCTTTGGCATCAGGTCTCTGCGCATGAATATCTTTTTGATGGCCGCATCTCCTTAGAGGAAATCAATGATCTATTTGGCACCAGCCTGCCCACTGACGATGCAGATACCATTGGTGGGCTGATCTTTGCCCGCATTGGCAGGGTCCCCAGCGAGGGAGACACCCTGGAGGAAAATGGCCTCATCCTGACCGTAGAAGCCCTGCATGAACGGCGTGTACACCGGGTTCACGCCGTTTTCCCCACGACAGAAAAAGACAGCCCAGTAGTGAAGGAAACCACCTCCGATGATAACCCGTGAACAAAAACAAGCCCTCGTGCAAGAAGCCATACTGGCACAAGAACACGCTTATGCCCCTTACTCAAATTACCAGGTCGGTGCCGCATTGCGAACAAAATCGGGCAAGATCTTCCGCGGGGCTAATGTGGAGAACGCCGTTTACCCGCTGACCATTTGCGCTGAAAGAGCTGCCGTGGTGAATGCCGTTTCGGCCGGGGAACAGGATTTAGAAGTCATTGCTGTGGTGACACGCGATGGGGGCTCGCCCTGCGGCAGCTGCCGGCAGGTTTTGGCCGAATTTGGTGGAGAGATCCTGGTGCTGATTGCCGATAGCAGCGGCAAAATCCATCATGAGCAAAGCATTAATCAACTGCTGCCACATTTTTTCAACGCCAATAACTTAAAAATATCTGGCTAAATTATCATTCCCGTGCTACTATATACCCCATGAGCATCCTTGTAATCTCTGACATTCATTCGAACTTATCCGCTCTTCGAGCGGTGCTGCAAGACGCAGGAACTGTTGATGCGGTATGGTGTTTGGGGGACCTGATCGGCTACGGCCCCAACCCCAATGAATGCATCGAATTAATCCAAGAACAACCCAATTTGATATGCTTGCTTGGCAATCATGATGCTGCTTGCATTGGCGGGCTGAATATTGGCACTTTCAATCGTGAAGCGCGCATGGCTGTCGAATGGACTCAAACAGTTCTGACCCAAGAGAACATCAGTTTTCTGCAAGAACGTCCCCAAATCGAGGTCATTGACAACGTTACCCTGGCGCACGGAAGCCCCCGCGAGCCGGTGTACGAATATATCCTTGATGTACGCTCCGCCAGGGAAAATTTTGATTTCTTTGACAATGACTTCTGCTTTATTGGTCATTCTCATTTGCCCCTGATCTTCACCAAGAACTCCACGGAAGATAAAGTCACCCTGGCTCTGCCGCAGCATAGCCAGGTGATCCAACTCAAACCACGCTCCATCGCGAATCCGGGCTCAGTTGGCCAGCCGCGCGACCGGGATCGCAGAGCCGCCTATGCCATCTTCGATCCAGAAGAGCAGACCTGGAACTACCGCAGAGTGGAATATGATATCCAATCCACGCAGGAAGAGATGCGCACCGCAAACCTGCCCAGCCGGCACATTGAAAGGCTGAGCGGCGGCTGGTAAGCCAGACAAAACCTTCTACGAAAAGATCCTGAGATGGGGCAAGTCCCCATCTTTTTTTATCCCTTTTAACCTTCCCAAACCTCCTCATCGCAGATAAGATAGTACCTGAAATGGAACCTGACGGAAAACTCTTTAGCCCACCGCGCCTGCGCGGCTTGATCTTCAACCTTGGGCTGATCCTTGTCTTGAGCTTGCTGGCCATAGCATTATTGGTGATCGCCTCCCAGACCTCACTGGGCCCAGGGTTTTTAGGTTATTTGCTTGGGGCACTGGCCATTGCTTCTCCGATCCCAGTGCTGGCAAACCGCGCCTTTGCCATCCTGCGCAGCCATTATGAGATCCAGCGAGATGGGATCCGGCTGAAATGGGGATACCGGGAAGTTCATCTCCCGATCACGGATGTGACCTATGTGGAATTGGTTGAAGATTTGCTCTTTCCCCTCGAATTCCCGCCCCGGCAGTGGCCGGGAGCGATAACCGGAACCAACCAGCAGGATCAACTCGGCAGGGTTGAATTTCTGGCTTCCGAAAAAAATGACCTGGTGATGGTGGGGACCCGGGAGCGTGTTTTTGTGATCTCACCCAAGGATGCCAAGGGGTTCGTCCGCACCTACCGCATCGTGACAGAATTGGGCAGCCTTTCTCCAATAGAGGCGTATTCGGCCAGCCCCAGCTTTCTGCTGATTGATATCTGGCGCAACCCGGTTCTCAGGTTCCTGCTGGTGCTGACTGTCATACTCAGTTTGGGGCTGTTTGGTCTGGTGGCCTGGGCCGTGCCCACACTGACAGAGGTCTCACTGGGGTTCAATACCCTGGCTGAACCGCTGCCACCAGTTTCTGCCGGACAGCTGTTCCTGCTGCCAGTGCTCAATCTTATGCTGATTATTAGCAGCTATCTCCTTTCGCTGCTGTATTTCCGCCAACAGAAAAACCATCACATGGTCACGGTGCTGTGGGGCAGCAACTCACTGACAGCGCTGTTCTTCCTGATCGCGGTGCTGTTTATCCTCAGAACAGGGTGAGTTTTCCACAATGAACCCGCTTTTATCCACGATTTTTCATGAGTTATCCACAGATTATTCACAATGACAGCTGACATTTTCTCTTTGCAACAATTCATCACGGGGATTGGACTGGCGTCGGTGATTGGTTTGGCCGGATGGGCAGCTGGCTCTCTCTCCAGCAGCGGGGCTGTGGCCGCGCTGCTGATCGGCACCTTCATCTTTGGTTTTGGAGGCTTGCCCTGGGCGGCCCTCCTGTTGACTTTTTTCATCTCCTCCAGCCTGCTTTCAAGGCTGTTTTCCGGCAAAAAGATCATTCTGGCTGAGAAGTTCGAAAAAGGTTCCCGGCGCGATTGGGGACAGGTATTTGCCAATGGCGGGGCAGGGGCTTTTCTGGCCGTGATCGCGCTACTCTTCCCGCAGGAAAACTGGCCCTGGCTGGCGTTTGCCGGCACCATGGCAACCGTAAACGCCGATACCTGGGCAACCGAACTGGGTGTGCTCAGCTCAAAACTGCCGCGCCTGATCACCACCGGCAAGCCGGTTCCCACTGGAACGTCGGGAGGGATTTCACTGGCTGGGACACTGGCAACATACCTAGGCGGTGCGGTGATCGGACTGGTGGGTTGGCTGTTTCAGCCCGCGCTCCCGCTTGGTGCTTATCTGGCGGCCGTCTCATTGGCTGGGCTGACCGGTTCACTGGTCGATTCCCTGCTTGGGGCTACCATCCAGGCGATCTACTATGATCCGGTACGGCAGAAAGAAACCGAGCGCCGCATCTATAATGAAAACGGGCAGCTAAACCCACCCCTGCGCGGTAAGGAATGGATGAACAATGACATGGTAAACTTTATCAGTTCGGTGTGCGGGGCACTGGCCGCAGCCGGACTATGGCAGCTTTTCACCTAGCTGCTGAGACTTTTGCACAATAAGGAGCATCTCTTGACCCAATCTAAACCGATCGACTTTCGCGTGCCGCTGGCCTCCCCAGATCTGACCGAGGCGGAGAGACAAGCCGTGCTGGAAGTCCTCCACACTCCCAACCTGAGCATGGGGCCGCATTACCTGGGGTTTGAAGCAGCCCTGGCAGACTACGTGGGCGCCAAGCACGCCATTTCGGTCAGCTCCGGCACCAGCGGCCTGCATTTATGCATTCGGGCAGCCGGCATCCAGCCGGGAGATCTGGTGCTGACCACCCCATTTTCATTCATGGCCTCGACCAATGTGATCCTGTATGAAAGGGCGATCCCGGTATTTGTGGATGCCGAACCGCTCACCGGGAATATCGACCCGCTGCAGCTTGCCCAGGCAGTGGAAGACCTGGCCGCAGGCGGGAAAGCCGCCCAAAAGTGGCTGCCCCAAAAAGGAGCAGAACACCATGGAAAGCTGAAAGCGATCCTGCCGGTAGATGTCTTCGGGCAGCCTGCCGAAATGGATGTTGTGCGCCAGGCAGCAGAAAAATACCAGCTGACCGTGATCGAGGATTCGTGCGAAGCTATCGGGGCAAAATATCAGGGACGGCCGGCGGGGTTGCTTGGGGATATGGGGGTGTTTGCCTTCTATCCGAACAAGCAGATCACCACCGGCGAAGGGGGCATGATCGTTACCAATAACGACCAATATGCCGAGATGATGCGAGCATTGCGCAACCAGGGGCGCGCCCCCGGCGACACCTGGCTGCAGCATTCCTATCTGGGCTATAACTACCGTATGGACGAGCTCAGCGCCGTATTGGGACGGGTGCAGGCTTCCCGCCTGGATGAACTGCTGGAGAAGCGCGCCCGGGTGGCCGGCTGGTACCAGGAAAGACTGGAAGACCTGCCGCAAGTGGAAGTCCCCAAAATTGCTCCGACCACCACAAAAATGAGCTGGTTTGTGTATGTGGTGCGGGTAGCCCAAGGAATTGACCGGGACGCATTGATCCACAAGCTGGCCGAAGAAGGCATCCCCGCCAGACCGTACTTCGCCCCGATCCACCTGCAGCTGTACATGATCGACATGTTTGGCTACCAAAAAGGCGACTACCCGGTCACCGAAGATCTCGGCAACCGCGGCATTGCGCTGCCATTTTTCAGCACGATGACNNACCTCCAGCTTTTGGAGGTGTTTGTGTTTAATCCCTTGGTTCTATGTTGTGTTTTTAACCAGGTTCATTCTTCCTGCACAAAGTTAACCACCGCCAAGTTGCGCGAACAGTCATCGTAGGTATTGATCACAACCAGGTCAGAGATGGGGTCAAACCTGCCCTGGGCATACAACCCAACTGTAATTGTGCCGAAGGTATCGGCCTTCTGGTCCGATAGCTTGATCTCCCATCCCGATTCGGAATAATCCGTGTTGCTGCCGCTGAGCACTTCAAGATCTACGGTTTGGTCTCCAATGGTACCTGTCGCACGCACGGTCAGCAGCACCACCGGCCGGTCGTTAAGATCCACCACATTCCCTGCCAGATACACCCCGCTGCACCCGCCCCCATAGGCAATGTAGGACGGGCTGTCCTCCCTGGGGATAAAGTATGCGCGGTTCTCAGGTGTATCTGCTGGCTGGCTGGTAGCCAAGACCACATTGGTTGGGGTGGGGTATGGAATGAAGGTGGCGGTTGGGGTGGCTTCCTCAGGCAGGGCACTGCTGNNGGCGGCATAAAGGGGTTGAGGGGATTGTAGGGGTCAATATAAATAATGATGAAATAAATAAGCAGAAAAATGGAGCTTATCCAAAAATAATAGGTGCCCAGGGTCAGCAAAATATGACCGGTTTTCGGCTTGGGTTTCTCTTCTTTGGGGTCTGGTGCGAAATCAAAAGGATCCATGGATTCCTACCTGGTGATGCAAGCGGATTCGTTTAGGGCAATAAGATCTCAACAGATGCCTGGGAGCGCTGCTGGGCCAGCCAATCAGCGATGGCTTTTTCCTCAAGGATCAGGCGCACCTCTGACGAGAGCGGGTGAGCAGGATCCTTTTCGATCACATACAAAATGTGATATCCAATATCGGTTTCAATAACCTGGCTGTGCTGCCCCGGGGCCAGAGAGAAGACAACCTCCTCCAACTGAGGGAACAGCAAAATACCACGCGGGAACCAGTCCAGGTAACCCAGATCATTGGGATCGTTGTTTTCCAAAACCGAACTGATGGAGATCCCCGCCTGAAGCTGGTCATAGGCGCGGGATGCCTGGAATGGATCATAAAACAAAAGCTGCCGGGCGCGCACCTGCTCCAGGGTTGCGGGAATACCCGCTGCGACCTGATCTCGCTGCCAGGCGGCTTCCATTTCCAGCGGGAGTTCCCAGAGAAAAGTTTCCATGGTATAGCCGTTCTGGCTCAACCAGGCATTGAAAGCCTCATCCCCTCCTGACTGAGCGACCAGTTGAGCCAATCGTTCTGCAACAAGTTGTTCATCGGCAACCAAACCAGCTGCCCTGGCTGCACTGGAGAGCAGTGCCCGGTTGACCAATTCTTCGAGAACCATTTCCTGCGGAGATCGCGCCTCGCCAGCAAACAGATCAGGGAACTCCGCTATGGCTTGCTCGAGCTGCAGCAGACTGGCCTCAAAACTGGATTGGCGAATCCCTTCCCCGTTCACCATGGCGGCATACACAATCTGCATCGTGGGGGTAAACGAGGGCAGGGGTGTATCTGTGACAGTTGGCAGCGTGGTGCTGGTCGGGACCTCAACCGTGGGGGTTGGAGTCTGCGTGGATAG
>DNGN01000278.1 GCA_003486225.1 Chloroflexota bacterium | reverse complement strand
GGGCAGCCGCCACTCCCAGCAGCGGGTAGAGGGCAAATTCCCACAAATTGCTGACGCCATATTCTGCTGGAATGACAAAAGCTGGATAGTTTCCAAACACCAAACGTCCAATGACGCTGGATACCACCGCTGATACCACCACACTGCTGAAATATCGCACGCCAAACTCCCCCAAGATCACCTCCAAGGCAAACAACACACCTGCGATGGGGGCATTGAAAGTGGCGGCAATCCCTGCCGCGGCACCACATGCTACCAGGTTTCGGATACGGTCATCCGACAAACCCAACCTTTGGCCAATCACCGACCCAATGGCAGAACCGATCTGGACAATCGGGCCTTCTCGGCCCACCGAACCGCCTGTCCCAATCGATAAGGATGACGCCAGTGATTTCACCACAACCACCACAGGACGAATCCTGCCGCCGCGCAGGGCGACCGCTTCCATCACCTCAGGGACTCCATGGCCTTTGGCTTCTCGAGCAAAAAAATAAACCAAAAGCCCCACCAATAAACCACCAATAGCAGGAACGATCAGCACATAGTTCTTGCCAAGCCCAGGAAAAGCATCCGGAACGAATTGATAACTGATCCAGCCAACACCTGTGATCAGATAGCGGAATCCTACCGCACCCAAACCTGTGGCCAAACCAACAACCACAGACGTCAGCATCAGCGTGAGATCTTCTGGCAGATTCCAACCATAATAAATCCGCCGGATTTTTTTCCCTATAGATTGGTGAGTACTTGGAATCGTTTGTGAAGACAAAGTATCCTCCTTGCTTTTGGTGATCCAACAAAGCCTGATTATAAGCCTATATATATAATCTTCAAGGTTTTTCGCCTTATTTTTTATAGATTAGTGATTTTTTTCACACCGAAATAACAGTTGACATCCATAGGATGATTGTGCTAAACTCTAATTTGCTTGCACTATGACAGAAGTTCCTAAGAAAGACCATATCTTGATTTGGAACCCATGCAGGACCAAGCATTAATTCTTAGAAAGGAGTTCCAAATCGTGACTGACAAAGAAACCGGTACGGTGAAATGGTTCAACGGTCAAAAAGGCTACGGTTTCATCGAACGCGATAGTGGCGAAGGAGATGTATTCGTGCATTTCAGCGCCATTTTAGCTGATGGATTCAAGAATCTCGATGAAGGCCAGCGTGTTGAATTCACTGTCAAAATGGGCGATAAAGGCCCGCAAGCGCAAGAAGTAGTCAAACTTTAGTTTCGATTATAACCAAGCGCACTACAGGCCGGAGAATTTCTCCGGCCTGTTCTTTTTTGAGATTTTCTGAGCTTTTTTCAAGACATTTCGGCTTGGCCAACTCAAATTACAGCAGTTTGCCATGCTTCAGCCAAGCGCTCAGGATCTCTCGAAGCTTTTCGGCGTTATACCCTGAAAAAGTTTCCGTGGTACCATTCAGCCAGCCCCACAAATCATAAAATTCCAGAACGTGGTACCAGGGCAGCAAACCCGGGTCGATTCCCATGCGTGCGCAGTACCGTTCCTCTATCCCCCTCCCGCGCAGCTCAGGGTGAATGAAAAACGGCAGCAGGAATTCGTACAGAGGGTCACTGAATGCCGCATTCGCAAAATCAATCACAGCCACCAATTGGCGGTCTTTGATCACAAAATTATCAGGGTAAAGGTCACCATTGCTGAAGCGCACTTTGGGCAAGTCGGGAACGGTCATCTTCAGCTCCTGGTACACTCGCCTGGCCACCAGATCATTATTCGGTTTTAACTTTTGGTACGCTTTATCGAGCACATCTTCCGCATTTTCCCTCTCCAGCCATGCAGGCAGCTCACCCATATCTACTTCCAGCGTGGTCTGCATACGGATCGCACAATCGATATACAAATCATCCGCCCAGGCCTCTCCCGCCAGCATGGGCTTCAGAAGAGACTCGCCTGCAATAAAATCCATAAAAAAACTGGGGGTCCCAATGGCTGCACCTTTTTTATCCAGCCCATAGACTTTAGGAGTAGGGATGGGTAGGGCTTCAACCGCTTTCAAAATTTTATACTCGCGCGCACTGGTGCGTTTATCCGCCCTTAACACAAACGATTTCGGCTCCCCATCGACCAGCAGGTCAAAGCGCCAGGGTGCCTCGCGGGAGCTTTTGTGAAGCGCTTCTGCCGTAAGGATCTCAACCTCGGCCCCCAGGGCTTCTGAGAAATATTTCTGATAGGCTTTGGCATGTTTTTCCGGATTAAGCATAGTGTCTCCGAAACCAGAATGGTAACAGGGCTTTCCATTTNNGCTCGCCAAACACGTTCAGGAGTGGCAGGGTTATCACTCAAATCAGCGCCGCAGGCATGCATGATCGCATTGCCAACTGCCGGTGCCACACCATCCATAGGGATCTCCGCCACAGCCTTCACGCCGAAGGGATGGCTGGGTTCAAATGTCTCTACAAATATCGTTTCCATCTCCGGCATCTCATCGGCGGCAAAGATATGGTAATCCGCAAAATCTCGCTCACGGATCTGTCCGTGCTCATCAAAGACCATCTCCTCACTGACAGCATAACCCAGGGCCTGGGTCATACCGCCCTCTATCTGACCCGATGCCGTTACCGGGTTTACGATGATGCCAGAATCAACCGCCATGATCAGCTTATCCACCCGCACCATGCCAGTTTCTATATCTACCGTTACCTCGGCAAATTGAGCAGCAAATGGCGGCGGCGCAACCGGAGACACAAAGGAGCCCACCCCCATGATTTGCAATTGATCCGCGTGGTGCAGGGAATGATGACCGATCTCTGCCATGGAAACCGAACGTCCATCCGGAGCGGTTGCCAAACGGTTCGCGAGAACGATCTCGCTGGGTTCTACTCGTTGAGCACCTTCCTTGGCATTCAGCATCATGGCTGCCCGGGTCATCAATTGTTCCGCGACCACCTGAGCGGCTTTCACAACTGCCGCACCGGAAATATAAGTCGTGCTGGAGGCATAGGCGCCAACATCAAAGGGCGTGAAATCGGTATCAGACGAATACACCAGGATATCTTCCAGCGGCACNNATTTTGATGCTTGCGCCCCCCATATCCAGATACGGGATCGCCGTCCCCTGCATCACCATGGCTACCCCAATCCCCTTTCGCAGATGCGGGCTTCCGGGCACCTCTTGCCAAGAAGGATTCCCGTATTTCTGGTCCCAGCCGATGGCTGCCCTTCCCTGGCGTACACATTCTTCCAAACCATTGGTCTCGATTATCTCCGGTCTTGGCTCGCGCCCTTCACTCCAGGCCGTACTGAAGGGCTGCATCTCACCAGCCCGTAAGGCATTCTTCAAGCGGAATTCAATCGGGTCCAAATCCAAAGCTTTGGCGATCCGCTCCATCTGGCGTTCCAGTGGCCAAAATCCTTGCGGGACACCGTATCCGCGGTAAGCACCAGAGGAAGGTCGGTTGGTATAAACAATGTCCGCTACGAATTGGATATTCGGCTTTTCCCGATATTTTCCATCACCCACATACAAAGCCATCGCTTTATGTCCGGTATTACCTGTCACTGTCAGGGCATGACAGCCGTATGCGCCGGTATCCGAAAGGGCATACATCGCATTGGCAGTCATTGTGCCGTCCTTCTTAACCCCGGTTTTCATGCGCACACGCATTGGGTGGCGTGAACGCGAGGCAGAAAACTCTTCTTCGCGGGTGGTCTCATAGCTCACTGGCCGACCGGTGGCAATCGTCAGGTGGGCTGCCACATCCTCAATCTGGATTTCCTGCTTGCCGCCAAACCCACCCCCAATGCGGGGCTTGATCACGCGGATGCGTTTTATCGGCAGTCCTAAAACGGGGGCCAGGATCCGCCGCGCGTGAAATGGCACCTGGGTGCTGGTACGGATCACGAGCCTGTCATCTTCATCCCAATAGGTCACAACCACATGCGGCTCAATGTGGGCTTGTTGTACCTTGGGCACCTCATATTCAAATTCAAAGATATGGTCTGCTTCAGCAAAGCCCTGTTCCACATCGCCAATGTCAATATGGATATGCGCTGCCATGTTGCGGCTGGCATCCGATTCAGCAAAATCCACATATTCTGGTTCGTCATGGATCAGGGTAGGGTTGTCCAGAGATTCAGCCATATCCAAAATCGCGGGCAGAATTTCATACTCCACCTTGATTAATTTCAATGCCTGCAGGGCAATTTCTTCTGTTTCAGCGGCCACAAAAGCCACCCGGTCTCCAACATAACGCACTTTCGTATCCAGAGAAAAGGCATCCAGCGGGCCAGGGATGGGATCAGACTGTCCGGCAGTGGAATAGACCACCCGGGGCACATCTTCATGGGTCAATACTGCGGCTACCCCTTCCAGGGCACGTGCTGCACTGGCGTCAATATGTTTGATGCGGGCATGCGCATGAGGGCTGCGCAGCACTTTGGCAACCAGCATGCCGCGTTTTTCAATATCTCCTGCAAATGCTGGCTTTCCCTGAACCAATTTAACAGCATCCACTTTTGGCTCTGGCTTCCCGACACGCTGCCACTTCTCAGTTTGGGGTGCCACCAACACCTTCGGCAGTACCCGCACAGCCGTGCGCACAGACTCCTCCCCTGCTTTGGCTGGAGCGGGCGGGGGCATTTCCCCAGGCGTGAACAAGGCGTCCATCAAGTGGGGGTCAATCATTTCTCCCGGTTCCGCTTCACCGCGCATTACGGCAGCGGCATGCAAAACGGCCTGGACAGGTTTTACATACCCTGTACAGCGGCACAGCACGCCGGATAGCACTTCGCGCACTTCCGCTTCGCTGGGATCCGGGTTGCGAGCCAGCAGTTCCTTGGCGGCCAGGATCATTCCCGGTGTGCAGAAACCACATTGGATGGCCCCGCTTTCCACAAAAGACTGCTGCAGCGGATGCAGTCCTTCGGTTTGCTTCCAACCTTGCTCAGGGTGCTGGCCAACCGATTCAATCGTCTCTACCATTCTGCCTGCGGCTTGCGCGGCCAGGGTCACACAAGCATTGACCGGTTTGCCATCCAGCAGCACCGTGCAAGCGCCGCATTCGCCTGTTTCGCAT
>DNGN01000231.1 GCA_003486225.1 Chloroflexota bacterium | reverse complement strand
CAGCAGGCCGATTCGAGCACCACCAGGGAATACGGCGGGACCGGCTTGGGCCTTTCCATCAGCCGCAGCCTGGCCCGGCTGCTGGGTGGAGATTTGAGCGTGACCAGCGAGGTGGGAATTGGGTCCACGTTTACATTCTCGTTCCCGATCCTCTTCGGCCAGCATGAACAAGAAACAGCCACCTCCCAAACTGAAACACCTGAACTGATCGGAACTGCGCCGCTTATTCTGGTGATCGATGACAATGAGGATGCCATCTACCTGATGCGGGAAATGCTGGAAAATGCAGGCTACCGGGTGGCAGTGGCGCGCGATGGCGACGAAGGCTTGGCTCTGGCCGGAGAATTGGCACCTTACGCCATCACGCTGGACATCATGATGCCAAAGAAAGATGGCTGGCAGGTGTTGCACGACCTCAAAGCCAACCCGGTCACAAAATCGATCCCGGTGATTTTGATCTCGATTGTGGACCAAAAAGCACTCGGATTCCGCTTGGGAGCGGAAGATTATCTCGTCAAGCCGCTGCAAGAGGATGAGATCCTCAACTCCCTGAGATACATCCAGCGCAAAGAAGGGGAAAAGCCCTTGAAGAAGCTGTTGGTGGTGGATGATGATCCCATGGTGAAGGATATGATCTCCCAGCTATTGGAGGGAAAGCCTTTTCAGGTTCGCTCCGCTTCGGATGGAATGGATGCGCTGGAAAAAATCAAAGCAGAAAAACCCGACGCCATTTTAGTGGATTTGATGATGCCACGAATGGATGGGTTTGAATTGATTGACCGCCTGAAGCAAGACCCTGAACTGGCCGATCTGCCTGTGATCGTCTTGACTGCAAAGCTCTTGGCCCAAAAAGAAAAGGATACTCTGAGAAAGTCCGTCGGGCAGGTGATCCAAAAACAGGGCATTTCAGGAGAACAACTGTTAAGCGAGATCCGTGAAACGATCAAAAAGACGGTATGAATGTGGAGTTGAAACAATGAAAAAAATATTAATTGTTGAAGATGTTGATATGAACCTTGAACTGTTGGTCCAGTTGTTGGAAGATGACTTTGCCATCGTTGCTGCGCGGGATGGCGCNNAACCCAAGAACCAGCAGCATTCCCGTCATTGGGCTCTCGGCGCATGCGATGAATGGAGACCGTGAAAAAGCCTTGGCTTGTGGTTGTGAAGATTACCTGACCAAACCGGTAGACGAGGATCTCCTGTTCAGCAAACTAACAGAAATTTTGGGGGATTGATGGATAAAGTCCCGACGATTTTGATCGTAGATGACGAGCCTTTTAATGTGGATTTCCTGGAACAGGAGTTGGAAGACCTGGGTTACCTGACGATTTCTGCCTCCAATGGGCTTGATGCGCTGCAGATGACTGAAGAACAGTCTCCCGATCTGATTCTGCTGGATATTATGATGCCCGGAATCGATGGATTCGAGGTACTCACCCGACTGAAAGCAGATAACGGGTCCAGGCATATCCCGGTGATCATCATCTCAGCAATGAGCGACATGGGGAGTATTGTGCGCGGCATACAAATGGGAGCAGAAGATTACCTGCCAAAACCGTTTGATGAGGTTCTATTGCGCGCTCGCATCAGCTCCGCCCTGGAGAAAAAGCAGCTGAGAGATCTGGAACAGGCTTATCTGCGTAGCCTGGAAAAGGAACTGGAGATTGGCCACCAGATTCAATCCGGGTTCTTGCCTGCCGAGCTGCCTTTAAAAGCTGGGTGGGACCTGAACGCTTATTTCCAACCGGCGCGTGAGGTTGCCGGTGATTTTTACGATGTTTTCGAACTGCCCGATGGGAAGCTGGTCATAACACTCGGAGATGTAGCCGATAAAGGAGTCGGAGCTGCGCTGTTTATGGCGCTCTACCGGAGCCTGCTTCGCTCCTCGCTCAGCAACATGATGCAGCTGGACGACCCGAAAAATAAATTGATCCGGGCGGTGGTGCACACCAATGATTATGTTAGCAAAACCCATGATTTGGCCTTGTTTGTCACCCTGTTTATTGGAATCCTCGATCCTGAAACCGGGCTGCTGACCTATATCAATGCTGGGCACAACCCGCCGCTGCTGCTGCAAAACGGAACGCACACATTAATCGGGCGCACCGGTCCGGCACTAGGTATTTTTGAAGGACAGGAATTTGGGGCTGATCAACTGCAGATCAGGGCTGGGGACCGCCTATTTGTTTACTCCGATGGGTTGGAAGATGTTAAAAATTCCGATGGGGAATTTTACGGCAGCCAACGTTTACTGGCTAGTTTTCTGCAAAATGACACGAATATGGAAAAAATCATCCGGCAAGTAGAGCAGTTTATGGGCGACGAACCGCAGTTCGATGACCTGACACTGTTGGTGGTGGATAGGGGATGATTTAAAAGTCTGATAGATCCAAAAGATAAAGCTGCCCTTCTCGATCTGACAGGGTCCGATTCTGTGTTGCCCATCCAATGGATCTGCCACTGCAATGATAACCATGTCGGGGTCATCACCCAGAATGACCTGCTGACCGGCATGTCCTCCAGGCTATGTCATGTCTGTGTTTTCCATCCTTGAGCAACCGGTGGCAGCCAGAGGCGTTGCCAGCCCCATTTCGACCAAAGTGAAATTTTTTGAGTAGCTTGGACTTGACTCATCTGCAGAGATTGGCCGGTTGTCTTTCAGAAAATGCTGGCACTCTACCAGCCGGATGATGTTCGTCCGATCAGGCTTGCGATTCGCGAGAAATAATGATCAGGGTAATATCATCAGACTGGGGTGCTTTGCCCACAAATTCTTGGAGGGCTAAGACAATTGCTTTCTGCATATCCTCGGCCGGTCGCCCCACATTAACGCCTGCGACCTGCAACAACCGTTCTTCACCGAAAAACTCTCCTGCTGAATTCTGAGCCTCGGTGATCCCATCCGAATAGAGCACGAGTGTGCTTTCCGGTTCGATCACAACGGCATCCTGTTCCCATAACTTATCTTCGAAAATACCCAGGGGAGCCCCTGTTGCTTGCAATATTTTTGCCGGGTTAGAATCTCCAAATCTAAACAGGTACGCGGGGTTTTGCCCTGCATTGCAGTATACAAAAGTTCCGGCAGCTGGATCGAGAACGCCGTAGATCCCAGTAACAAATAAATTGGCAGGGGTATCAGCGAGTATTCGTCGATTGACAGCCGTTAACAATTGCTCGGGTTGATTCGGGTATTCCCTGGCAAAGGTTCGGATCAGGGTGTGGCTCAGGGTCATGTATAAGGCTGCCCCAAGCCCTTTGTCGGTGACATCCGCGATGACTATTCCCCAACGGCCGTCAGACAGACGAATAAAATCATAGAAATCACCGGAAGTCTCGCGGGCCGGTTGCAAAGTCACGGCTACTTGCCAGCCAGGTATTTGGGGCAGTTCTTTTGGAAAAAACACTCTTTGGAGTTCTCCTGCCCAGGCTATCTCCTGCGCCACTTTTTTGTGGGCCAAGGCTTGGGAGTAGGATCTGGTCTCGAGGGTTTGCAATTTGTTCTTTACCAGTTCAGAGTAGAAGGTAGCACCCATTGAGTCAAACGATGCTAGGGCTTCCCGCAATAGAGCTATGGCTTGCTCAAAATCTGCTGGCAAATTGCGCATCTCGTACATCTCAGCCCAATCCAGCAGCACACGTGCCCGCCACCAGCGCATTTGAAGCTCGGAGAATATATTGAGGGTTGCGTCGAAAGCAACCAGGGCTTCCGTCCAGTCTCCTTCAACGGTCCTCNNTGCGATAGCGAAGCAGCAGCGCCTCAATTTTCCGGGAATGAAAAACCGCGGGACCAGGATTGGTAACTTCTTTTAACAGTTGACTGAGAGTAGCAAAAGTTGCCTGCGTACCATCGAGATCACCTACCAGTAACGATATTTCAGCAACCCCGCCCAATCCTATGAGTTCACCGGCTTTGTTTCCCATCAACCGTCTTAGCTCTGCAGAGCGTCGATAGTGGTCGCGCGCCGTCTGAAAATCCTGGATCCTGTTCACCAAAAGGGCTGCCAGGTTTGTGTGAGCCCGGGCCGCATAGCTCAGCAGTTCAGATGATTCTGCAATTTCAACCGCTTGGGATAAAGCCTGGAATGCTGATTCGGGGTGTTGATCGGGTAATAGCCCAATGGTTGCAAGTGTATCAACCTGTACATTGACGATTTCCAATCGCTCCGACATCTCCAGCGCCAGATGGCATAATCGCCGGGCTTCTGCGACGAAACCATTGAATAAATTTGCGCGGGCTGCTTCGTGTATCAGCAGGGCTAACCCCGGGCTGTCCGGGGCGTTGGCGACTGCGCTTAGCCCTTCCTGGCACAAAGCCAAACTTTGAGGTGTGTTGCCGCCCTCCCAGGCTGCACGAGCTGAGTGGGCAAATAAACGGGCTACGTATTCACTATTCTCAGGGCTAACGGGCTGGTATAAATCAATCCCCATGCGCCAAATTTGGATGCTCTCCTCCGAACGGCTTTGCCCGATCAAGGCTTTTCCAAGACCGAACAATAATGGAGCCCGCTCTGATTCGGAACGAGCCAGCGCAAGCGCCTTTCGATAGCGGCTTTCAGCTTCCGGGTTTGCATAGGATGCTAAAGCAGCATCACCTGCCATGGAGTAGTACTTGAAGGCGCGCGGGGTGTCACCAGCCGCGAAAAAGTGTTGACCAAGTCTCGTCCTCAATTCCAGGGTAGCGATTTGATCCGGGTACAGTTTTTCCAGGGCCTCACCGATAGCTTGATGCAATCTCTTTCGGTCGGCTTCCAGCAGTGAATTGTAAGCCACCTCCTGTACCAGTGCGCTCTGAAAGGTATAGGTTAATTCCGGTGTGACTTGGCTTACATGCGTTAAACCGGCGGATTCCAGAGTGCCGAGATGGCTCATAAGCCATTTGCCGGACTCTTGACTGCCTAGAACGTGCTCAAGAACATTGATTGAAAATTGGCGACCTATGACAGAGGCCACACGCAGAGTACGCTTCACTTCCTCAGATAAATTATCAATGCGCGCCAGCAGCAACCCGTGAAGGTTATCCGGGATATGAGTGACCTCGATTTCAGCCCTTACCATCCAACCGCCATTCTCCTTAATGATCGCTTCCTTATCGATTAACATGTGCAATACTTCTTCGATAAAGAAAGGATTTCCTTCGGATCTGCTCAGAATCGGGGTCCGAATTTCTTTCGGCAAGACATTGGATTTTAGTAAGTTGCAGACAAGCTGCCAGCTATCCGATTCGGAAAGAGCTCCCAGTGCGAGTTCGGTAAACCTGCCCCCCATAATGTCGCGAGCAGCAGCGATCATTTTCCAACCCGGAGCATCCCGATTGGGGCGGGTAACCAAGCAGAATAAGGCTGGTAAGGTGGAGATCAGGGGGATGATTTTGGTTAACAGCTCCGTCGAGGATGGATCAGCCCATTGAAGATTTTCAAGGACCACGATCAGCGGTCCACGTTCAGCTAACCCTTGTAATAGGCGTCGAAACGCTGCGAGATACTGCGCCCGAAGCCCTTCCGGGTCTAGCATTCTCACCCGTTCCAATGCCACCCCCTCAAGTTTTAATGAGAGCAGGTGACCCAAATAGGGATACACCTCCAGTGCAGGGGAATCCACCGCGTGCTCCTCGAATGAGCCAAAGAGATCTTCCGTGAGATTTTCCAATGCGGCGCGCGTTTCCGGTTCGCCAGCACCTGTGGGAAGCTCAAGGATTGAGAACAATAAACTGATCAAGAGGTTGTAGGCTTGTCCTAGATCGTAGGAATTATTTTGGCCTTCGATCCATTTGGTGGGTGGGTTGGACATTGATTTCGAAACCACCTGTTTAAATTCAGATATCAGGCGAGTTTTCCCGAGACCAGGTTCACTGATCACCAGAGCAATACGTCCTAATCCTGCTTTCACCGTCTGGCTCAGCTGCAGCAAAGACGCCAACTCGACCTCACGGCCGAGCATAGGACTCTCGAATCCCGCGGGACCAAAAACTCTTTCAGGATCTGCTTTTACTCCCTGCACCTGGTAAATTCTCACTACCTCGGATTGGCCTTCGATATTGAATTCTCCGAGGTCGATAAAATCAAAAAACGGCGCAACTCGTCGGTATGTGTACTCGGAAACCAACACTGTCATGGGTTGTTTCGTGGATTCGATCTTCGCAGCTGTATTGACAGCTCCACCCAGCGCCGAGTATTCATACTTAAGATCGTTATCGATCGCGCCGATGATCACAGGTCCTGTGCTAAGGCTTATCCGAACCCCAAACTCGAGCCCAAATTCATTGCGAATCTCTTTCGCATAGTCTTGCAACATCTCCAGTAGTTCGAGCGCTGCATGAACTGCCCGTACTGGATCGTCTTCATGTGCCACCGGTGCGCCAAAAAAAGCCAGCAGCTCGTCACCATGCATGCGCGCAATGGTGCCTTCGTAGCGGTAAATCACGGAGCAGGAAAGATCACACGTGCTATCGAGGATCTTTGCCCATTCGCTCTTGCCGACATGCTCAGCCAGTGCGGTCGAGCCGATGATGTCAACGAACATTGCAGTAACCGTACGGTGCTCCCCGCTTAATCGTGCGGCGGCGCGTACTTTTTCAACCAGTGGGGGTGGGGCAGCTGCGGCAAAGTTGATGTTCGGATCATCGTTCGCCAGCTTGCTGTCATGAACCAGCTCGCCGCAGTTCATGCAAAAGCGCGCCCCGGTTGGCAGTTCCATTTGACAGTTCGCACAGCGACTGATCAAGGCTGAGCCACAATTCAAACAGAAGCGGGCAGTGGCAGGATTATTTTCCTGGCAGTGAAAACATTTCATCAGCAGACGACCTAAGGATCCTTGGTGGTATGATGAAAAAGATGACGCATGACGTATTGATTACATCGATTATAGCGTACTGGAGATAAGAAAACAAATATAATTTTTCAGCTGGCCAATAATCAAGGTTATGAACATCATCTCCGATGTTTCCAGGTTCTCTGCAGCAGGAAACCAAATAGGAAAGGGGCTATTCGCTTCAGGGACTTGATAAAAAAGGTACTTCGTGCCTTTTTTGAATCGGAGAATTTCGAAACCGAAATTCTCCACCAGATATTCATTCACTTATAAAACAGATTGTGGAATGTTCTTATGTATTTTTGGCCTTCCGCCGTATCCGAACTCTGTGCAGAGATCCGCTGGGCAAAGACGATAGGCAACAGAATGGCAGCCTATAATTTTAAAAAGGTGAACTGGTAATCAAAAGAGGGGTTAGTGTCCTGAAGCCACTACATGTACCAAAGGAATCAATCATCAACAATTGCGACTGTTTTAAGGTATGGTACGAGGAAAAGTTAATCAAGTGCATTAAAAAATTTTTCATTACCTTTTTCGATGAGAGTCAGTCTCCTTTCAAGCGCGGCCTGTCATCGCCCGCAGATACCGTCTGACAGAAAAGGGCTGTCCTGAAAGTAGATTCTGGGCATGGAACATCGCCGCTGCAGCCCGGAGAGCCAGGTAAGCTGTGACGAAAAGCAAGCCAACAGAGAGCAGCAAGTGCCAGAGCGGCACAAGATTATCCGTCAGGCGCATAACCATCACTACCGGTGATGTCATTGGAAAGAAACTCAAGAATACCAATAAAGCTGAACTGCTCTTATCAGTCAATGGGGCCAAAAGACCGAAGACATAACCCAAAAATAGCGGGACCATTGCAATGATGTTGGCGATGCCAGCTTCTTTCATTTTTGGGACCAAGGCGCCGGCTCCGGCCATCAGGCTGGCATATAGCCCAAAACCACCGATGAAGAAAACCAGGCCCCAGGTCACGATCTCGGCTGGGAAGTTAAAACCTGCCGGTAAACTCAGGGTTGAGCCACCCAGGTTAAAGCCAATATAAATTGCACCGAGCCAGAACACCGTTTGGGCTAAGCCTGCGATCCCCAGCGCAAGCGTTTTCCCCACGAGTAGTTGCTGTGGATTGATTGACAGCATGATCAGTTCTATCGTGCGGTTTTCTTTTTCCGCACCGATGCTGCTGAACAACATGTTTGAACTGCTCATGAAGGCAATGTAAAAGATCGCTACCAATATTGAGGGCATCAAGCGGATCAACTCAACTGATTCGCAGGCAATCCCCGGCCGAGAGCAATCCTCTCCGGAAATACCATTTCCTTGAGACTCAGGAGCGAAATTCTTAACTTCTAGCTCCNNATGATCGGGTTCCAAATTTGATCAGCCAATACAAGGTCGCCATTCAGCAAGTTCAGGTTTAATATCCATTTGATCACCCATTGCTGTCCATCTGAGAGATAAGATCTGTTATCCGGAAACACATAATCGACCTGACCGCTGACCAAATAATCCGCCGGGACCAGATAATAAGCAGAGATCTCACCAGAAAGAAGGGCCTGTTTTGCGAGATCTTCGGTTTCAAAGCGTAATAAGTGATCCTTTAAATCTTCGGAGATGGTTTGGATGATACCGGAATGATCAACGTACCCCTCGGTTTCCAGCTGATAGTCAGATGGAGCGCTGATGTTCGTTCCGCTGTCTTCTACTGATCTAGCCCTAATGAGCTTTACAACACCTAAAACCAAGACAGCCATAACAGGAATTACAAAGGCAAAAAAGAGGAAAGATGGCCGCTTGAAGGTTGCAATTAATTCCTGCCGCATCACAAGGAAAGTTTTTCGCATTTTCTCACCTTCCAATCAATTTTGGACTCTTAATAAGCTACGCCAGGTAAGGCGGTTACCATAGCGCAGCATGCCCACACGTAAAGAACGGCCAGCCAGCCAGAATGCTCCAATCGCACAAAAGATTTGGATGCTCATACTGACAAGGATTTGCCAAGTGGGTACAATCGTAAACAGGTTTCGCATACCAATGGTCATCAGGGCGGTGAAAGG
>DNGN01000111.1 GCA_003486225.1 Chloroflexota bacterium | reverse complement strand
GTCACGGCAGGACCAGCCATCGAGCGCCAGGGAGACCTGGCTGCCATCCTTTCGAATTTACGGGAAGGCGATGTGCTGTTTATTGATGAGATCCACCGGCTGGGGCGGGCGGTGGAAGAAGTGCTCTACCCTGCCATGGAAGATTTTGCACTGGATATTATCATCGGCAAAGGTCCGGCGGCGCGTTCGGTGCGTTTAAAACTACCGCGCTTCACTGTGATCGGGGCGACCACCCGGCTGGCATTGGTAACGGCCCCCCTCCGGGCACGTTTTGGGGCTGTCTACCGCATGCATTTCTATTCGCCAGATGCTATGGAATCGATTGTGAGACGGGCCGCCCAACGACTGGATGTGCATGCGGATAATGACGGTATCCGCGAGATCGCCCGCCGGGCACGCGGCACGCCGCGCGTCGCCTTGCGCCTGCTGCGGCGCGTGCGGGATTTTGCCCAGGTGCGCGCCAATGGCACCATTACTGTTCAGGTAGCGGATGATGCCCTGAATCTCATGGATGTTGACCCCTTGGGATTGGATGATATGGACCGGCGCGTGCTGCTGGCGATCATTGAGAAATACAACTGCGGCCCGGTCGGCCTGAACACCATCGCGGCCTCGGTGCATGAGGAAGAAGATACGATCAAGGATGTGGTCGAACCATATTTGCTCCAGCTGGGATTTTTGGAGCGCACTTCTCAAGGCCGGTTGGCCACCGAACAAGCCTGCAAGCACCTTGGCCTGCCTTACCCGGATAACCAGCCCCCCAGATTATTTTAATTTATGGACCTGACAGCAATTGGTAAGATTTTGGCTTTAATCGGGGTGGTGCTTTTGCTGGTGGGTGGCAGCCTGGTGCTGCTGGACCGGCTCGGCCTCAGGTTAGGACAGCTGCCCGGGGATATCCGCATCCAGACGGATTCTTTTTCCTGTGCCTTTCCACTGGTCAGTTCCATTTTAATTTCACTGCTGCTGACGGTTGTGCTCAATGTGCTGCTGCGGTGGCTGAATAAATAAGGTCGCTTGATGAAACTCTCGGATTTTGATTACAACCTGCCACCCGAACGGATTGCCCAAACCCCGGTCGAGCCGCGGGACTCCTCGCGCTTATTGGTGCTTGATCGTAAAACGGGTGCCCTTCAGCATGCGGAATTCTCAGAGCTCATACGCTTTCTCCATCCGGGAGATCTGCTGGTCATCAACCAGACCCGGGTGCTGCCGGCGCGTCTCTATGCCCGCAAAATTCCAACCGGAGGTAAGGTTGAACTTCTGCTGCTCAACCAGCGGGAACCCACCTTGTGGGAAGGTCTGGTAGGCGGCAAGCGCATCCAGCGCGCAACCAAACTTTCCCTGCCGGAGGGATTGACGGCCGAGGTTGAGGCAGAATTGGATGGCCCGAGGCGCTTGCTGCGGTTCAACCGCCCAATTGAGGGGCTCTTGGAGCAGATCGGCCAGATGCCGCTGCCCCCCTACATTCACGAGCGTTTGCAGAACCAGGAACGCTACCAGACCGTGTATGCCCAGGAAACCGGATCGGCTGCCGCCCCCACTGCGGGTCTGCATTTCACACCCGGGCTGCTGCATGCCGTACAGGAAGCTGGCATCGGTATCGCAGAGGTGACCTTGCATGTTGGCCTGGATACTTTCGCCCCTGTCACTGAGGAAGATGTCACCCAGCACCAGATCCACACGGAATGGTGCTCGCTTTCTCCTCAGGCAGCGCAAAAAATCAACCAGACCAAGCGGTCTGGCGGAAGGGTGGTTGCGGTTGGCACGACCAGCGTGCGCACCCTCGAGACGGCTGGAAACCGGGCCGGTGGACCGGGGCAGGTGGTGCCCTTCCAGGGAGCAACAGACCTGTATATTCTCCCGGGCTATTCCTTCAAGGTTGTGGATGTGATGATCACCAATTTCCATCTGCCGCGCTCAACCCTGCTGATGCTGGTCAGCGCTTTTGCCAGCCAGACTGCGATCCTGCACGCCTACCAGGTCGCCATTGAGCAGGAATACCGGTTTTATTCATTTGGGGATGCAATGCTGATCCTGTAACCGGGCATGCTTTCAGGCCACGGGAAGGCGAAAAAAATTTTCCGGCTTTCAGGGTTTATTCTGGGTCTGCTACTGTATAATTAGGAAAAGATTACCGCCAAGAGGTGAATAATGCGCGCGATTGACATCATCATCAAAAAACGGGATCGGGGTGAGCTCACCACTGAGGAGATCCAGTATTTTATCTCGGCCTACACGCGGGACGAGGTCCCGGATTACCAGGCGGCCGCCTGGGCTATGGCCGTGCTTCTTAATGGCATGTCCCACAAAGAGATCACTGATCTCACCCTGGCGATGGCTCACTCGGGAGATACGTTAGATCTCAGTGATACTGTCGATATCGTCCTGGATAAGCATTCCACCGGCGGTGTGGGCGATAAAACGTCCCTGGTCGTGCTGCCCCTGGTGGTGGCCAGCGGTGCACCCGTGGGCAAGATGTCTGGGCGTGGTTTGGGCTTTAGCGGTGGCACACTGGATAAAATGGAATCGATCCCCGGCTTCCGCACCAACCTGACAACAAAAGAATTTTTGGCTCAGCTCAGGGACATCGGTGTGGTGCTCACCGGCCAGACCGGTGACCTTGCACCGGCAGACGGAAAGCTGTATGCCTTGCGTGATGTCACCGGAACTGTGCCCTCCTTGCCGTTGATCGCCTCATCCATTATGAGCAAGAAAATCGCTGCCGGAGCGCAGCGCATCGTGCTGGATGTTAAGACTGGCTTGGGAGCCTTTATGCATTCCGTTGCCGAAGCCAGGGAACTGGCCCAAATGATGGTTGAGATCGCACGTTTGGCGGGCAGGCGCGCTACAGCCCTGATCACAGACATGAACCAGCCACTTGGCAATGCGGTCGGGAATGCCCTGGAGGTTAAAGAAGCAATTCTCACGCTGCAGGGCCATGGACCGGCAGATTTTACAGAACACTGCTTGCTGGTTGCCAGCCATATGCTCTATCTGGCAGGCAAGCGGAGCACCCTGGATCAGGCACGAGAATTAGCCGAAAATGTGTACCGCTCCGGTGTGGCGTTGGAGAAGTTTACACAGCTTGTTCAGGCGCAGGGTGGGGACGTGAGCTACGTCGAGGATCCGGATAAACTGCCCAGGGCAGCCTTGATCGCAACGGTTGCGGCACCTCGCAGCGGGTATTTGTCTCAGGTGCATGCCCGGGTGATCGGAGAAACGGCGGTTGTGCTGGGTGCCGGGCGCTCGAAAAAAGGGCAGCCGATCCAGTATGAGGTGGGGATCGAAGTTCACCACAAGGTGGGCGATTTTCTCCAGGCGGGTGAGCCGCTGTTTACCGTGCATGCAGATTCGCAAGCAACCCTGGAACAGGTGCGGCCCGTACTCCTGGATGCTCATCAATGGAGCGACAAACCTGTCGCCCCGCTGCCAATTTTCTATGATGCTGTGTTTGATCAGGATTAGTGCCGACCCATTTTTTCCAAAAAAAAAGCCCTCCGCTTAGTCTAGCGGAGGGCTTTTGTGTCAAACGAAGAGAACAAGCAAGTTGATTTGCTTAGGATTCGTAGTCGTAACCTGCCATGTAGGCGATCCCTACCGTGCCGGGCCCGGTGTGTGTGCCGACAGTGGGGGCGACGGCGGTGACCATGCGGGCTTTGAGTGGCAGCTTTTCAGCAATCATATCCAGCACCATTTCTGCCTCATCCTGGGCGTTGGCATGGATGGCAGCCATATAGATTGGCCTGCGATCTCCAATGCGTTCCTGAACCAGTTCAGCCAGCCGGGCCAGAGATTTTTTGCGGGTGCGGATAGATTCAGCCGGTTCAATGCGCCCGTCAACCACTTCCAGGATGGGTTTCAGATTTAAGGCTGAGCCCACGAGCCGCTTTGCGCCGCCGATACGCCCGCCGCGGTGCAGGAACTCAAGGGTGTTGACGGTGAGCAAAATTCCGGTGTGTTTGCTGGCCTCTTCCACGACCTTTTTGCATTCGGCCAGCGATTTGCCTTCCTGGGCGGCTTTGATCGCCATCAGCAGCGGCCAGCCTTCTCCCATCGAAGCCGAGAGGGTGTCGACATTCTCGATGTTGGCTTCAGGCAGCATGGCACGCGCTTGCTCGGCAGAGGAAAACGTGCCGGACAGCTTGTGCGAGATATGCACACCCAGGATATCTTTGCCTTCAGCGAGCAGTTCATCATACAGGGATTTAAAATAGGCTGGCGTGGGCTGGGAGGTGGTGGGCAATGTGCTGGCGTTTTCCAGCCGGGTGAAGAATTGTTCAGCGGTGATATCATACCAATCGCGCAGTTCTTCACCATCCCAAATCACCACAGACGGCGCAACTTTTACTCCGTATTTGTCCAGCCAATCCCGCGGAATATAGGCGGTAGAGTCGGTAACGAGTGCGACTTTATTAGCCATTTTGAAGATCTCCTCATTCTCTTGTAGATAAAATGTATGAAATATTGATTCATCAGAAGGGTTGCCCTAATGGGCTAGTCTCAATCCATGATCGAATCAAATTCTGGTTTCCACCAATGATAAAACCCCCCTACCATCTAAAAGTTACGTGAAGCTCAGATCAATGGATTGCTGGTCTGTTGCCTGGGTCCCTCAGAGGATTTGCGATGGCGATCAGTTACGCAGGTGATGGAATGCAACGATCACCGGATTGTGTCTGGTTGGTTGTCCTGCTGCTGCCTGATTTCCCGCTCCAACAGTTCTTCCAGGTCATCCAGTTCGGCCATCATCGCCGGGGGTATGGAATGAGCCGGCAGTCTTTTGCGAAGGTCTTCGAGTCGCTGTTTGAGTTCTTGAACGCGGTCGTTCATCCGGAGGTTCCCCGGAATACCCAGTCCCCGCCCAGCATGGTTGCGCAAGGACGCAGGTCACGCAGTTCGTCCGCCAGGATGATGAAAGGGTCACGTTCAAGCACGATCAGGTCAGCCAGGTAGCCTGGAGCCAACATGCCGATGTGATCTTCCATGCCGGCTGTGAAAGCGGGGCCTGTTGTATAGGCCTGCAGGGCTTCCAATAGCCCGATTCTTTCCTGGGGGTACCATCCCTGCGGGCCTGGTTGGCCGTCTGCTCTCTGGCGGGTGACGGCGGCATGCAGTCCAAAGAAGGGATTGGGGCTGTCCACCGGGGCATCGGAGCCGAAGNNAGATCTCCTGGGTGCAGCAGCTGCACATGTTCCAGGCGGTGACGCAGGTGCGGCAGGTGATGGGTTTTTTCGTAATGACGCAGCTGTTCAAAGCCATTCAGCATCTGGTGATTGGCCGCATCCCCGATGGCATGCACCGTCACTGAGAGCCCGTTTTGGATCGCTTTGGTGCCGAATTCAACCAGGTCTTCAGCATCCAGCAGCAGCATACCGCGGTTGTCAGGAGCATCATTAAAGGGTGCCAGCATGGCAGCCGTGCGCGAGCCTAAGGCTCCATCTGCGAAGGCTTTGATGGAACCAATCCTGAGGAGATGATCGCCGAAACCGGACCGCAGCCCGCTGGCGATGATCGTGTCCAAGGATTCAACAGGCAGGTTTTTAGTCACACGCAGCTTGAGCCGCTTTTGCCTGTTCAGGGTCTGCAGTGCAATAAAGCTGGGGATGCGGTCAAAATCGTGCACCGCTGTGATGCCCATTTGCCAGAGATTTTCCTGGGCCTGCTCGAACAATTTCAGGGTGCTTTCTGCTGTTGGAGCGGGCAGCACATGGTCAAAATTTTTCATGGCCTCTTCCAGGATCAGGCCGGTCGGTTGACCATGCGCATCTCGCAGGATGCGCCCTTTGGGCGGGTCGGGTGTGCTGGCGTCAATCCCGGCTGCTTGCAGGGCGGTGCTGTTGACCCAGACGGCGTGCAGCGAAACGGCCATCAGTAAGACCGGGTGTTCTCTCGTGACAGCATCCAGTTCGGCCGCCGTGGGGAACTGCCCGCCCCAATTGTCCTGGCTCCAGCCATATCCCTGGATCCAGTTCCCTGGCGGGGTTTGGGCGGCCAGTTGGGCCACTTTATCCAGGCAGGCATGTTTATTAGCGCCAAAAAGATCCAGCGATTGCAGGGCATTGGCATAGTGACGCAGATGGATGTGTGAGTCGGTCAGGCCAGGAAGGATCGTCCGGCCGTTAAGGTTTTCTTGCTCTGCCCGCTCCCCAAATTCAGACAATAGCTGCTGGCTCTCCCCAATGGCGAGTATCCGGCCTTCGTGCGGGTGGTGGTGGTTGATGAGCAGTGCGCTGGCCAGCGGCTGGCGAGGATTGAGTGTATGGATCTTGGCGTTATACAGCAGTTTCATGGCATTCTCTGGGTTAAAAAATCAGCGCCAACACCTTGAGCATTTCGCAACGGGTTGGCGCATCTGCTTAGCTGCCGAGCAGTTTCTCAGTGAGGGTGTTGAGGTCCTCTTCATCGTAGTAGTGGATGGTGATCGTGCCGCCCTTGCTGGAATGCCGGATGGTGGTCTTAAACCCCATGGCTGCTTCCAACTGGTCTTCCAGGGCAGCCAGCTCGGGCGATTTTTGAGGCTGGGCCACGGGTTGGCTGGGGCTGACCTGTCCCCGCAGGTTGCGTACCAATTCCTCGGTGTCTCGCACGCTGAAGGTCTTCTTGACGATCGTGCTGACGACTGCGGCTTGCTGTTCATGGGGCAGTCCTTTGAGTGCCCGGGCATGCCCTTCGCTGATCTTGTTTTCCATCAGGGCTTTTTTGACCTCATCGGAAACTTCCAGCAGGCTGAGGGTGTTGGTAACCGCAGAGCGACTTTTGCCAACACTATCTGCGATCTGTTCATGTGTCAGGTTGAAGTTTTGTGAGAGGTGCTGGTAAGCTTCTGCGGTTTCCAGCGGGCTGAGATCGGCGCGCTGAACGTTTTCGATCAGGGCCAGCAACAGCATCTCCTGCGGTGTGGCCTCTCTCAGCAGGGCTGGAACCTCGGTCAGGCCAGCCTGTTTGGAGGCCTGCCAGCGCCGCTCGCCGGCGATCAGGTAATACTGGTCGGGTTGGGCTGCCTGGGTCAGGATCAGGGGTTGGATCACCCCGTGTTCTTTGATGGAGGCGGCCAGGTCTTTTAGATCTTCTTCATTAAAGATACTGCGCGGCTGCTGCGGGTTGGGCTGGATCTTGTCCACAGCTACCTGCAGCACCCCGGTGTCTTTGGCTGGCTTTCCAGCGCTTGGGAGTAGGGCATCCAGCCCTTTGCCAAGTCCCGATCTGCGAGAGGACATACTAGGCTCCTTGGTTGGAGGATTTAAATACTGCTGGGGAGTATTTTACCTCAACAATGGTTTTGGGGGTTGCAATCCATTGAAATACGAAAAACCTCTGTCATACGCAGAGGTTTTGTTCTAAAAAGCGGTTACTCCTGGGGCACCAGCTTGCCGTCGCCGGATAAAATTTCCTGGGCCAGTTCGCTGTAGGCAGCCGCACCTGGGGAGGTAGGCTGGTAGGCCAGGATCGGCAGGCCATACGAGGGCGCTTCTGCCAGCCGGACACTGCGTGGGATGACTGCTTTGAAGGTCTGGTCTGGGAAGAATTTGCG
>DNGN01000006.1 GCA_003486225.1 Chloroflexota bacterium | reverse complement strand
CCAGCACCACCGTAACCGCGCAGCGATCCATCTGCACCCACCAGGCGGTGACACGGGATGATGATGGGGAGCGGGTTGGAGGCATTGGCACTTCCCACTGCCCGGGCGGCCTTTGGCTGGCCAATCTGTGCCGCGATCTGGGCATATGTGCGGGTCTGCGCATAGGGGATGGAAGCCACGGCGCGGTAAACCTTACCCTGGAAGCTGGTCAACAACTGCCAGGCAATCGGTAAGCTGAAGATCTGCCGTTCCCCGTCCAGGTATTCCTGCACTTGCCGGATCGCAGAAGCTGAAGCGCTGTTCTCGGAGGCAGGTTGGATAGACGCTTTAGAATTGAATCCCCTGGTTTGCGAAACGAGGCTGAGGTTTTCGTCACTGCTGTGCCCGAAGGAGAAGAAAACCAACCCCTGGCTGGTGCTGGCGGCCCACAGCAAGCCCACCGATGGATGTTCGGATATGCTGATTTGAAGGGGTGGTTCCTGAGGGATAGACATAGATCGATTTCTCAAATCTTCCTGCTTATATGATGTGAAATTACAGAACTGTTCATGTATTGTATCTGTGCCGTAGGGTAATCGTAGGTAAAACGTCAAGTTTTAAACCCCGGGTTAGGATACACTTGAATTGTAAAGGGCGATAACTCTTCTTCTCCTCCTTATTGAGAGCCGGAATGGCGTACCGGCTCTCGGTGTTTAAAAAAGCCTGGCGTGGTCTATTCTTTTCCCATCTGGTTGATCTGATCGTAACGGAAGCAGGTGACAACATGGTCATTCACCATGCCGGTGGCCTGCATGTGGGCATATACAATGGTCGGCCCGACAAAATTAAAACCGCGCTTTTTGAGGTCTTTGCTGATCGCCTCCGAGAGAGGTGTGGAGGCCGGGATCTGGTTCATTTGGGTCCAGGAATTAATGACCGGCTGATGGTTGGTGAATCCCCAGATGTACTTGTTGAAACTGCCAAACTCTTCCTGGATGCGCAAGAAGGCCCGGGCATTTTGAATGGCTGAGCGAATCTTGAGCTTGTTGCGGATAATTCCCGGGTTTTGCAGCAGGCTGTCGATCTTGGCTTGGTCGTACCTGGCGATGGGTTGCGGGTCGAAGGCATCAAAGGCCTGGCGGTAGTTCTCGCGCTTGCGCAGGATGGTGATCCAGCTTAAGCCGGCCTGCGCCCCTTCTAAGAGGAGAAATTCGAAAAGTTTCTGGTCGTCATGTACCGGTACCCCCCATTCCCGGTCATGGTAGTTTACATAAAGGGGGTCTTCCCCGGCCCATTCACACCGCTGAACCATGTTACACTCCCGTCTCCTGGATTGGAATCGTTTCCCCGATTATGCCATTAATCTAGTATCTACGGGTGATTTCCCTTATAATCTCGGGGTGGAAACCGAGCAAATCCCCCCGGAAACAAGTTCCCCCGCTGAAAAATCTGCCAATACGCAAATTGCCCGCGCCGCAGGCATTGTGATGGCGGGCTTTGTGCTGAGCAATCTGGCAGGTCTGGCGCGCCAGATCCTGATCGCGGATATTTTTGGTACCCAGGGGGTCATCGATGCCTATTACGCAGCCATGGGCGTGCCGGACATGATCTTTGCCCTGGCAGCTGGTGGGGCCTTGGCGTCGGCGTTCATCCCTACGCTTACCGAGTATTTGGCCAAGGAAGATCTCGAAGGCGGCTGGCTGCTGACATCATCCATCGCCAACCTGATCCTTCTGGTGATGGCGGTCGTGGGTGCGCTGGTTTATGTGTTTGCTGTGCCGGTGGTGGAGATCTTCCTGGCTCCGGGAGCAGCCCCGCAGCAGCAGATGATGACTGCCGAGCTGCTGCGGATTTTGTTGATCTCGCCTATTTTGTTAGGTCTCAGTGGATTGATCACGGGCGTTCTGCAAGCGAACCAGTCCTTTATTTTGCCCAGCCTATCTTCAACCTTGTATTGGGTTGGCATAATCCTGGGGTTGGTCTTTTTTGTACCCCGATTGGGAATTTATGGCCTGGCCTGGGGCACAATTCTTGGATCCAGCCTGCATCTGGTCGTCCAGCTGCCTGGCTTGCGCAAGCTGCCAGCCCTAAAATATACGCCAAAGTTTGGCTGGCATAACCCGGCTGTGCGCAAGGTGGGGCGCTTGATGCTGCCGCGCCTGTTTGGCGCGGCGGTCGTCCAATTGAATTTCCTGGTCAGCATCAATATGACCTCAGGAATGCCCGCCGGCAGCCTGACGGCATTCAAGAATGCCTACATGGTGATGACCATGCCGCAGGTGGTGATCGCTCAGGCAATTTCTATTGCGGCTTTTCCAACATTTTCAAAACAAGTTGCAAAAGGAGAGCGAAAGGAATTGCGCCATTCCCTGGCATCCAGCCTGCGGAGTATTCTTTTCCTCTCGCTGCCAGCCGCGTTGGGATTGATATTGCTGCGGGTACCGCTGGTTTCGCTGCTCTTCCAGCGCGGTGAATTTGATGAACGTTCGGTGGCCCTGACGGCCTGGGCCTTATTGTGGTTCTCCCTGGGACTGGTCAGCCATTCTTTGCTGGAGATTATCGTGCGCGCCTTTTATGCCATGCAGGACACCCGCACGCCTGTCATGGTGGGGGCAGCCGCCATGGGCTTAAACGTGCTGTTCAGCCTGACGCTTCCGGGGCTGTTTTCCCGGCTGGGCTGGATGCCGCACGGCGGCTTGGCTCTGGCCAATACCCTGGCCACCACGCTTGAAGTGGGGGTGCTGCTCTGGATGATGCGAAAACGCCTCAATGGCATTGAAGGTGGCCATATTCTCAGAGGGACTGCAAAATCAGTAGCCGCGACAGTGGCCATGTCTGCCGCACTGGCTGGGTGGCTTGGCTGGATGCAGACCAATTCAGCCTGGAGGGTGGGTTTGGGCGGGATTGGAATCGGCGG
>DNGN01000167.1 GCA_003486225.1 Chloroflexota bacterium | reverse complement strand
CAAACAAAAGACTGTAGAATATTTTTCAATTCTTTGCCAGTTATATTTAATACGAATCATCACCCTAAATATTACAATTAATGTACTGGGAAAACATTACTCCGATACTGTCATCCGTACTGATTGACCCTTGGAGTTTATACAAGCAGGTTTCTCACCACACAATTTAAATTTCCCATACAATTCAACCTCCTTATTCTGGGGGGTATGCTTTAAATGAATAATGGTGAATTTTGAAGGGCAGCAGATAGCCAAATAAACCCGAAAACAAAAACCGCTCATGGTCTTCAGACAGTTTAGCGGATAGCATCAGCATGATCCAATCCTGGAGCTCGCCATTATCGGACATGCCCATCCCGTAGGTGAAATAGCGGCTAGTGAGTCCATCCCATCAGGAAAGATGACCTCAACCTCCACTGCCCAATCCAACCGAATGATGACCTCAATCCGCATTTGGACCCATAAGGTATCCAGGTATCTCTGGCCAACTACGGCCGGTTTGATTGAAAACTTGACATCCACTGATGAAGTTTGTAACATGATAGTGTCTTTTCCAGTGTTCTGTACTGTCAACCGCAGAGAGAAATAACCTGAATACCAGCTTTCTGGATTGACGCCATGGGTGTACCAAGTTTTGGGGAGGCCATTCCAACCGGGAGGAACCCCTACATCTCAATCATAGATTCTGTCTAAAACAATCGAGTTTTGGAGTTAAAAACGATGCGTCCCAAATTAAACCTGCTGTCAGATGAACTGGTCAATCAAATAATCGAAGAAGGATTTGCTCTGTTAATGAACCCTGGTATCCAGATTAAAAACGATGAAGCCCTTTCTTTGTTGGCTGATGCCGGTGCAGTGATCGAAAAAGAGAATAAGATCGCAAAAATTCCGGAGGAATTAGCCCAGAAAGCCCTTGAATCGCGACCGTCTGAATTTTTCCTTTTCGATCTGGATGGTAATCAAGTCGTCCAATATGGAGGAGACCATGTCCAGTTCACCCCAGGGTCTGGGGGGATCACAATCCTGGATCGAGAGACCCAGAAGCAGCGCCAGGCGTTCACCGAAGATTTGGTAAATTTCGTCAAGCTTGTGGAAATGCTGCCCCAGGTGGAGGCACAAAGCACCGCATTCATCACCACGGATGTCCCGGAGCAGATCGGCGATCTTTACCGCCTCTATCTGGCTTTGAATTTCATGCGAAAGCCGATCATAACCGGTGCTTTTGAAAAAGAAACCTGGTGGACGATGAAGGATATGCTCGTAGCTGTGGCAGGCAGTGCAAGCGAACTGGCAGAGAAACCAATCGCGGTTTTTGATGTCTGCCCTTCTCCACCCTTGAAATGGAGTGATATTACCTGCCAGAACCTGATTGACTGCGCCAAAAATCTCATCCCGGCTCAGCTGATTTCCATGCCCATCGCTGGTGCCAACGCTCCTGTCACCCTTGCCGGTGCAGTCGTACAGCATACTGCTGAATGTCTGAGCGGGGTGGTGATTAACCAGCTGGCAAATCCTGGCGCGCCTATTGTTTGGGGCGGTTCTCCTGCCACCTTTGACATGCGCAAAGGGACAACCCCAATGGGTGCAGTTGGCACCTGGATGATCAACTGTGCTTATGTGCAAGTGGGCAAAGCATTGGGTATGCCCACACATTCCTATCTCGGCATGAGTGATGCCAAGATCGTAGATGCACAATGTGGCTTAGAATCTTCGAGCGCCTTTTTCCCTGCCCTGGCTGGGGCAAACATGATATCCGGCCCTGGCATGATGGACTATGAAAGCTGCTTAAGCTATGAAAAATTGGTCGTTGATGCCGAAATCCTGGGGATGTCCAAACGGATGATCGCTGGGATTGACGGTCGCCAGACGCCCATCGCACTCGACATCATACAGGAACTTGGCCATTCCGGGAACTTTTTGAGTCATCCGCATACCCTGAAATGGTTCCGCAAGGAATTGTATATGCCGTCTGAAGTGATTGACCGTGATACCCTTGAGTCCTGGGAGAAAAAAGGGGCCAAATCCACCTGGGATCGGGCAAAAGAGCGGGTGGATTTACTTCTGGCTCAATATCAACCATCACCAATTTCAGATCAGGTCAGGAAAGAACTTCGTGAGCTCACCACCATGGCAGCCAATAAAGCCGGCATGCAAAAACTGCCTGAATTGTCTTATCAGCTGGGCTGAATAAGCGGGGACTTTAGATGAAAATCGCCATCCTTAATACTGGTTGACCTGATCTTTCATTCCTCACATCAGCAAGCCTGGGGGCGGCAGACCTGCGCCCGAGTCCCTCCCGGTGCTCCTGAAAGCCCCGATCAAATAAACCGGATTTTCAGGACCTAGCAGGAAATTGAATTCCTTAATCCGGATTGTGTTCATAAAGGTATAATAGGTATAGATACGGGGGAAAGCATTTGCAGAATCATCCTTGCCTGCCCCGTATCATCATTGGTCTTGAGATTTTTGCTGGCGAATCCTCTTGTGCATCGTATGGTTTCGCAATGATGGAAAACAGGTGGTTACCAACCTATGATTTCCCTTAAAGACAGCATTGAGATCCGTACCACCCCCAGAAAGTTTTTTGATTGGCTTAGGCGTTTGCCCCAGGAGTATCAAGCGTGGCATCCAGATCATGTTGCTTGCCGCGTCCTCCATGGATCCTTCCTAGAGGTGGGGTCTGAAATAGAGTGCAAAGAATATCTGCATGGCAAATTACACTCAATGCGATTTCGGGTGACAAAAGTGATCCCTGAAAGGCGAGCCGAGTTTCTCATACGCGGGATGGGCAGCGGGGCATTCGAAGCGGTAGCCACTGGGGACATGGTCAGATTTACTGCAGAACTGGATATCGGCTCAAACACACCGCTGGTTGGTCAGATTTTCGATTTAATATTTCAGTTGTTCTTTAAGACCAGGATTGATGCCATGCAGCAACATATGGCAGAGGAAGGGCGTAATCTAAAAGCTATTCTGGAATCGAGCTCACCATCCAATTCCATCGGATCGCAAGATGGATGATGGATGCTTCTACCAAGCCAGGAGTACATTTGCTGCCAGTCAATCAACTCCCAGAATATCAACCAGCAAATCTGTTGTTGAAAGACAGATTGCCAATACCAGAACCGGCTGTTTCTGGTCAATGAATTTTTAAAGGAAAGGTTACTGTCATGAGTCAGGATTTATATCGTGGGAAGGTGGTGATCGTCACAGGTGCTTCGACCGGGATAGGCAGGTCGCTGGCACTGCAGCTGGCAAATCAGGGGGCGAAAGTGGTCATTGCCGCGAGGCGGGCGCAGAAATTGGAAGAGGTGGCAGCAGCATGCCGTGATCGGGGAAGTGAAGTCTTGGTCGTTCCCACCGATGTCAGTGATGACTCCCAGTGCAAGGTCCTGGTAGAAAAAACGGTGGCAGCCTTTGGCGGACTGGATATGCTGGTCAACAACGCCGGGTTGGCCGTGGTCGCCCGGTTAGAGGATTATGCCAACCTGGATTTATTCAGGCACACCATGAACGTCAACTTTTTTGGTGCAGTCCATTGCAGCTATTACGCCCTGCCGTACCTGAAACAGAGCCGCGGGCGTATTGTGGCGGTTTCAAGCCTGGGAGGAAAGACACCGGCTCCCTACAACTCGGCATATGTTTCCAGCAAGTTTGCCATGCAAGGCTTCTTTGATTCACTCCGGATTGAATTGCAACGTCACGGGGTGAGTGTGACGATCATCTGTCCGTCCTGGGTGGTGACAAATTTCCATGAAGCCCAGATGGACAAGCAAGGGGTACCGATCGGGCCGCGCGGCAGCGCGATTTACACAAAAGATATGATGAGCGCCGATCGTTGCGCTGAACTCATCCTCAAGGCCGCATACAAGCGCAAACGGGAATTGTTAATGGGGTACGCGGCTATGGTTTGCTGGCTCAAATTGATAGCCCCAGGGTTGCTTGATCGTTTCATCGTGGCTTTTCTCAAAGCGGCTCTCAAACGTGGACAAGTCGACCTGGCGCAGGTCAATTAAGGTGCAGTGGTGAAGGCGGCAATGGTGATTCAATGGCTGGGGGGACTGATGGCCTTTACAGCCCTGGGTTTTGTGCTCTATGGAGTCCTTACCGGGTCCAGGCGCAAAGCCGGGAGAGCATCCGGTCGCGCCGGTTCCTGGCTGCTCTCACCATGGATCTATGTTGGTTCTACAATCTTCTTTTTTGGGCTGGCGTATGTTGGATGGACCTCCCTGCCATGGCAGATTTCCAGTCAGGCGCGTATCCTGATGCTTGCAGTTGGTTCACTGCTCTANNCGGTCCATATGCCCTTGTGCGCCATCCAATGTATGCCGGGTTGATCCTTTCCGCGCTTGGAAGCCTGCTGATCTACGCCACCTGGACGACGGTGTTTTTTGCCTGTTTTTCCCCGCTGATGTTTGTCCGCGCCAGGCACGAAGAAGCAGCCTTGTCAGCAGAATTTGGCGAGGAGTGGCTGGAGTATTCCCAAAACGTACCGGCTTTTATCCCCCGTTTGCGCAAGAAAGGTTAATCCTGGTCGGTAATCTTTATGGCTAATACCGGTAATACCGGATGATTCGGCCGGGCAAGGCTAAGATTCTGAAAACCAACCTTTACGTGGCAAATTCCCCGAGAAATTTCGAACATGTCCACACCTTTATATAGTACCTGCAGTCTCCACTAGTCCCATTGCTTCCAGGCTAGCTGGAGTATATTGCCTTAAGAAACCGGACTGGAAAGGTGACCCGGTACTAAAACATCCTGCTTTGTTTGCGATAACAATTGAGGGAATCTACCAGCAAGCTGCTAGGCTAACCTCATTATACTGGGCAGAAACCCCTCCAAAGTATTGGTCAAAACCCCTCGCTTAGGCCATGTTATTTATGGTGAACTCCTTTATCCTAGGCACATAACAAATCAAGTAGAGAAAAGGAGTACTAGTCATGAAAATGTTAAATCAAATCAATGAATTCGAGTATCGNNTAGTTTCCCTGGCAAGTCTCGCAGTCGGTATCGTTGCACTCGGTGCAGTCGCTTTGGGATACGAATTTGCCCTCGGGGCTGTAGTGCTATCTGCTAAGACTGCTATCGGCGTAATTGGTTTAGATTTTCCATTCGTAATAGGGTCGCTAAGTTTCGCGGCATTCATTGCCCTGGTCATTTGGAGCTTGCGTAAGGTAAAGGCTCTTCAACTGTAAAGCTGATTCAATCAACGATAATAACCAACCCATAGTTAAAAGGACTATTTATCATGACAACAAAAGAAACAAACTTCCAAGCACAGGCTTCAGGTCTTGCTAAAGTATGGCAGCGGATGCCAGTATTGGTCAAGGCATTCTTAATGATGTTCTTCGTCGGCATTGTTGGCGCAAATGTAATGCCAATATTTTATGTTGCCCTTAAACCACCTATATCGTTGATTGTGATTTCCGCATATTTGTTCTTATATTGGAAGTTCTTCAGCGGCAGNNGCTGAAATTAGGAAAAAATATTTTCGAGCCGGGAGTTTATCGCCAAAGTTATGGAAATGGAGCCTATTGTTGGCAATATTGTTCGTGCTGGTTTTTCAATCTAGTTTGGTGGTTATTTTCCGGTTATTCCAATTCCCTGCTGACCTTTTCAATCAAGGGTTTGGATTCGAAGCTTTGCCATTATGGATGGCATGGGCTATCATCATTCTCGCAGCCTCATCGGCTGCGCTTACCGAAGAAGTTGGCTTTCGCGGTTATTCGCAAGTTCTCTTAGAAAAACACTACGGGCCATTTCTCGGAATCATCATCACCTCTGTGTTATTCGTCTTGTTTCATCTAAATCAAGCCTGGGCTTTGCCAGCCTTAGTGCAGCTCTTCGCTGCTGGTTTATTTGCTGGTGTGTTTGCATACACATCTGGTTCTTTGGTCCCAGGAATAATCTCCCACTTTATCATTGATGTTGTCAACTTTTCATACTGGTGGTCAGATATAGCAGGCAAGTTTGAATACAAACCCATTGCTATAACCGGCGTAGATCTTCATTTTATAGTTTGGTTGGTGATCTTGGTGGCATCTTCGGTGCTGTCCATCTGGGGCTTGTTCAAAATCAAGGCGATTCAATTGCAAAGCTAATTTTATCAACGGTATTTCAACCAATCTAAAACAAGGTGATCTCACAGGCCACCTTGTTTTTTTAGAATATCTCACACATCTCAAACCCCCTCTAAAGTATTGGTTAAAACCCCTCGCTGCGGTCGTGTTTTTTATGGCAAACTCCTTTATCCTAGGAATATGACAAAATCACTAGAGAAAAGGAGTAAGTGTCATGAAAACGTTCAATCAACTTAATCGGTTCGAGTATCGCTCCAAGGAGGAAATTAACGGTTGGCCACTCATTCATATCAANNGTGGCCATCGGAAATATCGCTTTTGGTGTCGTTTCGATTGGTATCGCAGCCTTTGGCATAGTCACGCTGGCCGCTTTTGGTTTGGGTGTAGTTTCCTTAGCAGCCCTCGCAATTGGTGTTATTGCTCTTGGCCCAATGGCTTTCGGATACACATTTGCTCTCGGAGTTGTAGCGATATCCGGTGAATATGCTCTCGGCCTAATCGCTTCAGGTAAAGCCTTATCGATTAGGCTTGTGGAATTTCTCTCCCAATTCGGATAATTCACCGAATATCAAAAACATGGTGACCCTTACAGGTCACGATGTTTTTTGAGGAGACCAATCTATCATGAATCCTCCACTACATACCTGGTTAGCAAAATCAAATAGTAAAACGAATCAATCGATGACACATAAATCACCCTTTGCGTTTTATAATACCTCTATGGAAATGCCCCGTTCTTATAATAAACGCTTCCAACAGCTTCGTTGGAAATTGACCCTTAGTTACACCGGGGTAACAGTCGGAGCCCTACTTACAGTGGAGTTGATTATGCTTGTAAGTACCTCTATCGTTGTTGCCGTGCTGCTCAACAGTGGTGTCATTCAGGCTGAACTTATCAACTCTGTGTCCAGCGATTACATGCCGCCACTGCAATTTTTACTATCTCAGACGCCACNNGACCATTCCGCTCACTTTTAATGCTACCGACCAATTGTTTATTGTTGGGCATGATGGTGTTTTAATTGGCACCAGATTTTCAGACTTATTTGAAAATGACATGATCGGACAGCCGATAAATACCCAGGTTCTTCCGGGGCTGGCCGCCCCCCTCCAGGCCGCACTTGGGGGAGAAGAGGAGATCGATAAACTGTACACAATCCCCAATCCGGGGGAGAGTGTGATATTGGTCTTCCCTGTTTGGGATGAGGCCCATGAAAGGGTGCTCGGGGCGCTAGTCGCCGTTGGCGAATTCCCATCGGTCCAGTCCACGCTCAGCAGCATTATTCCAATCATGGGGATCAGCTTTCTTGTTTTCACGCTCATTGCCGGGATCGCTGGCACAATCTACGGTTCGGTCGCCGCTCGCGGGTTGAGCACCAGACTCGACCGGCTCTCTGAAGGGACCTATGCCTGGAGCCAGGGTGATTTCACCAAGTTGGTAGAAGACGATTCGGGGGATGAGATCGGGCAGTTGGCTTACAACCTTAACCAGATGGCACAAGAACTGGAAAGCTT
>DNGN01000091.1 GCA_003486225.1 Chloroflexota bacterium | reverse complement strand
CTGCATGATTGGATCACGAAAATAACTAGGAGATTTTTTTGATGGGTGAAAATAAATTCAGATTAACTTATGCCACGATGTATAACCCCCCCGAAGAACTGCACACAAATTTTGAGGCAGAAGTAAACAAGATCAAAGCCAATTTGGGCCGCGAATTTCCAATGTATATCAATGGGCAAGATGTTTATGCCGATGAGAAATTTGAAAATCGCTCCCCTGTAGATACTGACATGCTCTTGGGTATCTTCCAGAAAGGCAATCAGTCGCATGCAGAAATGGCTCTGCAAGCTGCTCGTAGCGCTGCCAAAAGCTGGGGCAGAACAGACTGGCGCACACGCGTGGCCTTGCTGCGTAAAGCCGCCGAACGAATTGATGCCCGCATCTATGAGTTTGGGGCAGTCCTATCTCTGGAAGTGGGTAAAAACCGNNGTCTGGCTGGTGGTCAGCCCGTTCAATTTCCCGGCGGCTCTCACTGGGGGCCCAATGGGCGCTGCCCTGGTGACCGGTAATACAGTGGTCATTAAACCTGCTACCGATACCCCCTGGACTTCCCGGTTGCTGGCGGAGTGTTTTGATGAAGCCGGTTTCCCGGCCGGTGTGGTGAATTATGTCACCGGCCCCGGACGCACCTTGGGACAGGCGCTGGTAGACAGCCCTGAAGTGGACGGGATTACTTTTACCGGCTCTTATGATGTGGGGATGAGAATTTACCGCGATTTTGCGGGTGGCGCTTACCCCCGCCCGACGATCCTGGAAATGGGTGGTAAAAACCCGGCTGTGGTCAGCCGGCATGCCGACCTGGACCGTGCGGCTCAGGGCATCTTCCGTTCCGCATTTGGGCTTCAGGGTCAGAAATGTTCTGCAGCTTCTCGGATTTTAATTGAGGAGCCAGTCTACGATGATCTGGTCCAGCGCTTGAAAGCGTTGACTGAAAATGCTGTGATCGGGGACCCAACCAGAAAAGAGACATTTCTCGGCCCGGTTGCCAACCAAAGCGCTTATAATGATTACAAGAATTTCACCGAGGAACTCTCCCAGTCTGGCACGATCCTGACTGGCGGTAAAGTGCTTACCGAGGGCAGCTATGGCCGCGGTTATTACTGCCAACCGACGATTGCCTTGGATGTCCCGATAACCCATCGTTTGTGGAAGCAGGAGATGTTCCTGCCGATCACCATGGTGCATAAAGTTCAGAACCTCGAGGAAGCCATGCAGATCGCCAATGACGTTGATTATGGGTTGACCGCAGGTTTCTATGGCACCGAGCAAGAGGTGGCCTGGTACTTTGAAAATATTGAAGCGGGTGTGGTGTATGCCAATCGCCCGCACGGCGCAACCACCGGGGCCTGGCCTGGTTTCCAGCCGTTCGGCGGATGGAAAGGGTCTGGTTCATCGGGTAAAAATGCGGGTGGGCACTATTATCTGCAAGAGTATATGCACGAGCAGATCAATGTAGTCATCCGCTGATGATCTAGATGTTATCTGGAGGCAAACAGGCCTGCGCCGAATAAGCGTGGGCCTATTTTGTTATGAATCTAAAAAAACGATTTGGAACTTTTTTCTTGATCATTGGATTCTTCTTGCTGGTGCTGTTTTTTGCGACCGATTACCTGGAAAGAGTAAACGGTTGGTACCTGCTCTTTGGGGTTATCTTTACTTCGATTGGGGTGTCTCTGGCCTGGAAAGGCCGCACGCCCCCCGAACCTAGCCAGCGATTCCGTACCGTGAGGAAATTAATGGGCAAGGGACCAGAGGACTCTAAAGAAGACCAGGAGGAACCAAACAAGTGATCGGGCTGTTGCGCAAAGTATTTCGGAGTCCCGATGAGCCGCGCCTGCGTGCGGGTTGGCGCTTGCTGGTGCAATGGCTGCTGTTGTTCCTGTTGATGGGGTTGATTTCCTTTCCAGCTATCGTTGTTCTGAACTTCTGGCCGGATTCACTGGATCTGGTATTGCTCCTGATCAATGGGGTGTCGATTGTGCTTTCGGTATTCCTTGCTCGCAGGCTTATCGACCGCCGCTCGGTCCGCAGTCTGGGGTTGCGCCTCGATCGCCAGGCTGTGCAGGATGTGGCGGTCGGAATTGGGATTGCCGTACTCCAAACCAGCCTGATTTTTTCATTGGAATCTGCTTTCGGTTGGCTCAGGGTGGATGGGTTTGCCTGGCAGCAGCAGTCAGCAGCCGCAGTTTTGCAAGGTTTCAGTTTGTGGCTGGTCCTTTTTATCGCGGTCGGTTTCTATGAGGAATTGTTCAGCCGTGGGTATCAGCTGCAAAACCTGGCCGAAGGCCTGAATATTTTTTGGGGTGTGCTGCTATCTTCGGTAGTCTTTGGTCTGATCCATCTCCTGAATCCAAATGCCAACTGGCTTTCTGCCTTTGGGATCACGATTTCAGGGGGTTTTCTGGCTTATGCCTACCTGCGAACCCGCCAGCTGTGGCTGGCCATCGGGCTGCATATTGGCTGGAACCTGTTCTTGGGGCCGGTGCTAGGGTTTCCGGTGAGTGGTTTGGCAATCCCCGGACTGCTCCAGTTGTCGGTGGATGGTCCGGTGCTGTTCACAGGCGGTGACTTTGGCCCTGAGGCAGGTTTGGTGTTGCTGCCCGCTTTGGGATTGGGCGCTTTGCTGGTTTGGCGATTTACCCGCGGCCGTTTAGACCAGGAATAAAACGATAACAAAGAAGATGGTAGTTATGGATAACGATATACAAAAACATGCCAATAAATCGCGGGCTGCCCTCCGGCGTACAGATCGCATGATCTCAGACCTGGCAGTGCTGAAGAAACTGCTGTTAGAGGGCCGCTTTGGAGTCTTATCCACAGTTCACCAGGACCAGCCGTACGCCACCCCGGTCAATTACCTCTATGTTGAGGAGGACCATGCCCTTTACTTCCATGGTGCACACGTTGGCCGCACCAGGGCCAACTTGGCATTGAACCCAAAGGTATGCTTCAATGTCAGTGAGATGGGGAATTTGTTCGCCGGGGAGCGGATCTCAGATTTTGGGGTGGAATATCAATCAGTGACAGTCTTTGGCACGGCTGCTAAATTGCACGATCCTGAGAAGATTGAAGCTGTCTTGCTGGGCTTGATGCAGAAGCATTTCCCTGCCTATCTCCCCGGAGAAGATTATCCACTGCCTGAGAAGGATGAATTAAAACGCACCGCGGTGTACCGCATTTCAATTGAAGAATGGTCGGGCAAAGAACTGCAAAAAAGCCTGGACTGAATTCAAGAGCGGCAGGGTTAACTTTCAACCGGATGGGATTTTCTCATCCGGTTTTAATTTTAAACGCTTGACTCACCTGAAAAAATAAGTATTATTAAGTTAATAATATATATAATCATGTAATATAGTTAAGTAAATTATGTTTATTAAAGGAGTAGCGTTCATGACCGATGATGAGAATGTCGCCACCAGAAAATTTCAAAAAGAAATTACCTCCGGGATCGCGTCCCTCATTGTGCTCAGCGTTCTGGATCGTACAGCACAACCCATGTATGGCTACCAGATTTCCAAAGTGTTGGGCCTGGATAACGATACGGCCCCGCTGATGAAATTGGGTGCGCTTTACCCGGTGCTGCGTTCTTTGGAAAAAAATGGGCTGCTCAGCAGCCTAGTAGAACCCTCTGTCACGGGCCCACCCCGCAGGTATTATTCAATCACTGATCAAGGCCAGCAGTCCTTGCAGGCTTGGAAAGAGATTTGGCACGACGCCCAATCCTTTGTGGAAAAAATATTGGAAGGAAATTTAAACCATGACTAAACGAATAGACCAATACCTAGATGAATTGAAGACCCAAATGGCGGATTGTGATAAAGCCACCATCCAGGATGCTTTGGCTGATGCGCATGAGCACTTTTCCACAGCCTTAAGCATTCTGCAAGCAGAAGATCCCTCATTAAACGAAGATCAAGCTCTGCAAAAGATCATCGCTGAGTATGGGTCTCCAGAAGAGATTGCCGCGGAATACCAGCAGGTAGAGTTTTACCTCAAACCCTATAGCAGCCGGCGTTCCGGGTCGGAGGCACGTGGACCTTTCGCTCGCTTCTTTGGTATTTTCATCGATCCGGCCGCCTGGGGAAGTTTCCTGTTTATGGTGATAGCTCTGATTACGGGCGTGCTGTATTTTTCCTGGGTGACCACAGGTGCGGCTTTGGCACTATCATTCTCTTTGTTCCTGTTTGGCGTTCCGCTGGCGGTCTTGTTCTTGCTTTCGCTGCAGGGTTTAGGCTGGCTGGAAGGGCGCATGGTTGAAGGGTTGTTAGGGGTTCGTATGCCGCGCCGGCCGATTTTCTTCCCGACAGAAGAGAAGTGGCTTGACCGGCTCAAGTTGTACCTGACGGATAAAAGAACTTGGATGACCATGGTGTACCTGGTTTTGCAGCTTCCATTTGGTATTTTGTATATCATCATCTGGTCAGCCATCGTAGCATATTCGCTTGTCTTAATCGCTACACCATTTGTCCAGGATGTCTTTGGCCTGCCGATTATTCATTACGGTACGGGATATTATTTCCTGCCGACATCTTACTATCCCTTCGCCATGCTGATGGGAGTCGTCTCCCTGACGGCTTTCATGCACTTAGCTAAATGGATTGGCAAGATTCACGGAAAGTATGCCAAGTTTATGCTGGTCGCCGATTGATCGATCATAAAAAAAACAGGGCTTGCCCATTTGCAAGCCCTGTTTTTTTTACCAAAATTTATTTCTTGTCGCCTGGTTTTGCTTGGTGCAGTTCCACTACCTGGATCGGATAAGGGATTTTAATACCAGCCTGATCGAAAGCTTGTTTAATGGCGACCGCCCCGATATTGGTCATATCAGAAAATCCCCCGTCATCTGTACGGTACCAGAAATAAACCGTGGTGTGGATCGCCGAGGCCCCAAAGCTGTTAACCAGGAACGAAGGGGCGGGGTCTTCTTTGACACCAGGAAGCGTCCGCACCGCTTCAAGGGCGATTGTCTCTACTGCTTTTAAATCGCTTTCATAGCTCACACCAATGCTCAGTCCTATTCTGCGCTGAGTGATCTGGCTGAAATTGGTGATCGTATTCGTGAACACTTCCCGGTTGGGGATCAATACTTGCAGCCCATCGTAGGTGATGATCTCCGTGGCTCGTAGGTTAATCTGTTTGACGGTTCCGGAGTAGCCGGCTACCTCGATGGAATCCTCTATCTCGAAGGGTTGTTCAAAGAGCAGCAAGATCCCGGATACCAGATTAGCGCTGATGTCCTGCAGGGCGAAGCCAACGGTGAAGCCCAGGATGCCAAGTCCGGTCAGCAGAGCGCTGACGTCCTGGCCTGCTTGCTCCAAAGCCAGCACAATTCCTAAACCGATCACTGTCCAGCGCACCAGCCTGGAGATCAGGATCGAAAGCTCCTGCTCGCTTTCTCTTCTTCTCATCACGCGTTGGACGCCTCGCGTCAGCAAGTGGGCCAGGTAGAGGCTGAATAAAAAGATTAACAGACCGGCAATCAGGCTTGGCAGGTTATCCAGAAAGCTTTGCCACCAGGTTTGCAGGACCTTCAATAAATTTTCTAAGATTGCGTTCATTTGTTTCCTTTCCTACCTTGAAGATCGAGGTTTATCTGATCAATCTGCCTCAAGTGCCTATTGTAACAACTTTTCTGTATCCCAGCCCCTGTTGATGCTTCCTGAAAGGAAGGATTTGATCAGGGGCTCGCTCCGGTTCTCATCTTGATTAATCTCCTGTACAATACAATTGTGCCAAAGATAACCGTTGTAATGCCCTGCTATAACCGGGAAGATACCCTGGAAGAAACATTGGAGTCAATTGCTGCACAAAGCCTGGATGATTTTGAGGTTGTGGCTGTGGATGACGGCTCGACCGATGGTACCGCTTCAATTCTATCCCGGTGGCAGGCCAAAGATCCTCGTTTTCGCTTTCTGCCGGTGCCGCATGCCGGAATAATCCCGGCACTGAATGCAGGGCTGGCAGCTGCCCGGGCAGACCTGATCGCACGTATGGATGCCGATGACAGGATGTATCCAACCCGGCTCGAAAAGCAGGTCGCCTACCTCGAAGCTCACCCCGGGGTAGCGTTGGTGTCTTCACATGTGGCCGGTTTCCCCGCGGGCAAGCTGCGCCAGGGATTCCAGCATTACATCAATTGGCTCAATTCGCTTGAGGCTCATGAGGATATCTGCCGCGAGATATTTGTCGAAAGCCCCTTATGCCATCCTACCGTTGTCTTTCGCAAGCAGCTGGTGCTGGATCTGGGTGGATATCAGGAGCGTGGCTGGCCAGAGGATTATGACCTCTGGTTGAGGATGGCGGCAGCAGGCTGCCGCTTCGCCAAGCTGCCTGAGGTCTTATTGGATTGGCGGGAGCATCCTGACCGTCTGACCCGTATTGACAGCCGCTATTCGCTGGAGAACTTCATCCGCGCCAAAGCACACTACCTGACGATTGGCCCTTTGGCAAACCGGGATGCCGTCTTTATCTGGGGGGCTGGGATGCATGGCCGCCGCCTGAGCAAACACCTTCTCCGGGCAGGGGTGCCGCTGAAGGCCTTTGTGGATATTGATCCCAAAAAGATTGGCCGTACG
>DNGN01000176.1 GCA_003486225.1 Chloroflexota bacterium | reverse complement strand
AAGGTAACGGCGGGCTGTATCGACGATCGAATGTGTGGCGAACGCAAATACGATGATGAAGATGTAAGCTGCTGGGGGTACCTCGAACATCAGTACCGAGATCCAGATGATAACTGAGTAAAGCAGGGCCACAATGGTCATGGCTGCCCCAGAATAAATCAGGTCTCGCCGTAAAATCCGCCCCTCGATTAATGCGCTGTATCGGCCCACGCTGATGCCGATGATGATCACAGAGATGGCCAGTAAGGCGGAGTCGATCACAATCGGTAGATGATACCTGGTGCTGGTCGCCAGAACGGAGACTGGGGCAGTCAGACCTGCAACCAGGGTTGCCCAGGCGAGCATTCGCAATTGTTTTATTTCCATGGAAGATTGAGCGTGGTGTATGGCATATCTCAGGTTTAGGAAGCACATCGCCAGGATGATGGTCAGCAGAAGCATAAAGGTATAGAACAAGAGGCCCGGTTTGAGGGTGTCCAGGTGCAGCACGTCTCCGGAAACTTCTTCATACATATAGGGGGTATATCGGGTTGCGATGATCGCTGCTACCGTAACCAGGTAGACCGCGACTACCTGGAGATAATGCCAGGCTTTCCAGCGCTCAGGCCGTACCAGCATGGTGACATGGTGCCAAAAACCTACCGAAGGGATGACCATCCATCCTGATATCCAGCCCGTTGCCGAATGTGTCAGCACATCTTTGTCCCAGAATGGAAATAAAAGCTCAATCCACTGCGGCACGTTTTCGGGAATGGGTGGGGGGGTTATGGCGAGGAGTGAATTAATGAAGATTCCGCAGATCGACCAGAGCGTCAAGCTGGTCAGCCAGGAGATAGGTTTGTGGATGCTGTGGGTCAGAATATACCAACCCAACCAGATGGTGATAGCGAGTGCGATGTAATTGACGATGGAGGTTAATGTTGTTAATACTTCCATACCTCCCTCTTTTGAAATTCATTTCCACATTATTTCTACTATACAATATTTCGTTTAATTTATAAAGTGAGGTTGTGCCATGATCGCAGTCGGAGATAAGAAATCAAAGATGGCAGGTTTCTGCCGTGAGAATTTGTCCCTTATATCCGGAGATACCCGCTGCGCATCACGGCCCTTGCAGGCAGTTGTTTCAAGAGGGTGGCTGTTGCTTTTCTAATCCTAAATTGGGATGGTGGATGGCCGAATGATTTTTTGGGGTCTAAACCTGGTGATGGATCATGCATCAGGCCGGGCTGACCGCATGCTCGAATCGATGCAAAAATTAGAGGTGCAACCGGTTGCACTGTCAACGGATTTTTTTGGTACTACTCGTCCTCCCCCATCTCCACCCGTTGGATGATCTCCTTGGCAAGTTTCAGCAGGCTGTCGGGTTCCACAGAGTCGATTTTTTCGGAGCGCCAGTAATGATCTAATAATTCCTCCACTGAAAAGCTGCCCACCACGGCACCTTCCGGCAAGCGGCTTCTCTTGCTCATTTGTGGTCGTTTGACCAGGTGGAATTCAAAGGCTTCGGAGGTGATCTCCCGCAGGGCAGCCTCATCGATCAGGGATTCCCAGTCGCGCGGATATTCCAGCAACAGGCGGACAATCGCCCCGGCCATCTCGGCGGCTGGCGGCAGCACGCTGCGCAGCTGCTCGGTCACTTGTGCGTTGGACTCGAGCTTGAGAGCACGGTCGATGAACTTGCGGATCCCTTCAATCTCGCGCCAGGTGTAGTGCGTTTCCCCTTTTTGTACCTCTGCGGTCACAAAATACTTTTTGTCCTGGGCTTCGCCGAAATCCACGCGTTCGATAGACCCGGGATAAACCACCGGGGGGTGCTGGCCTTCGTTGAGGTCCTGGGGTTTGTGGATGTGCCCCATGGCGACATAATCCAGGCGGGGATCTTTCACCAGGCTCCCCGAAAGCACCAGGTCTTTGCCGAGCATTACGGTGCGTTCTCCCCCGTAGACCGCCCCCTGGATCGAGGCGTGCGCAGCCAAAACCACCGGCAGTTCCGGATCGGCTTCGTCCAGCCACTGGTTGACCACGTTGCCGATCTTGGATTCGAGCTCCTGGTAGATCTCTTCAGATTTACCCAAAGAAAGGTCCAGGTGGGCCACCATGCCGGATCGCGAGATCCAGGGCAGGCTGATCATCTGCAGAGGTAAGCCCCAGAGATCGTCCGGCCGGTAGAACCGGGGTTTGTCAGCCACGATCACGTGCTCGATCTCCAGCGTGTTGAACTCTTCCAGGGCGTGTGCCCGGTTCAGGCTGGGGGAAAGGTCGTGGTTCCCCACCAGCAGCACAACCGGGATACCTGAATTGGCCAGCTGCATGATGCGGCGGCCCCATTCGCGCTGGAAGGTGGGCGCCGGGTTGCGGTCTTTGTAGGCGTCTCCCGCGAAGATGACCAGATCAACTTTTTCCTCAATGGCGGTGGAGACGATGGTATCCAGCGATTTGAGAAAGTCGACCACCCGCATCGGCAGGTTGGTTTCAGGGTCGTGCTGGCCGTAGTTGGCCATATTGATATGGGCATCCGCAAAATGTAAGATTCTAACCATGTTAGGGTCCAACTCCCAGTTGTTCCAGCATGGCCCACCCTGGTCCAAAATTGGGATTCAACCGGACTGATTCCCTAAAATCTTCAACCGCGTTCCCGTTCTCCCCAATTGCCAGCCTGGCCATACCCCGCCAGTAAAAGCTCTCTTCCAGGGTCGGTTCGGAGATGTTTTCCAGGGTGGTATTGGCCAGGTTAATCACATCTTGGTAGCGGGCGGAATAGTAATAGGCAAAATAGGGCCCCGTCTGGTACCAGAGATTGCGCCATGGTCGCTCTTCCTCGGTCAGCCCTTCGTACAGCAGGAAGGCATAATCGTACGCAAATGCCGCGTCCACGTATTCATACAGCTGGACATGGCTGGTGCCTTTGTTGTACCAGGCGAAATATTCCGCCAGGCCGTCTAACTGCGTAATTTCTTGGTTGGCAATATCCAGGGCATGGCGGTTGGCCCAATCCGTGTCGCTCCAGGGGCCAAGCAGTTCGAATATTTTTGCTTCTTCTTCGGGTGGATAGACCAGCATGAACAGATAATTGAAAAAACGCCATTCGGTAATAAAGTCTTCGTATGAGACATGGTAATTTTTTCCGATGAAGTTGCCGTCTTTGTCCTGTAAATACGCATCCTGGACAATCAGATAGCCCTCGGTTTCATTGTATCCGGTGATGAACAGGTAGTGCCCCATCCAGGCCACGCTGTTGGAAATGGAGCTGAATTCAAAGTACCCTTTTTCAATTAAGACCGGGTAGCCATTGGCCAGGAAATTTTTGACCAGCTCAATATTTCCGCCGTAGCGGGAGAATGCATTGTAGTCCGTGTAGTCCACCACATAATTGACCATTTCGTAGGGCATGACGTTTTTATCGACTTTGGTGCGCGCAATATAGTCCAATTTGGGGTCAATGGGTCCGGGTTTAATGACTTCGGCTACCTGGTCGCGGTTGCCTTCCCATCCCCAGTATTTGAGCGCCATGGTCAGGTTGGCTGGGCCGCAGTAATTCCAGCGGCCGTGCTGGTGAACATAGGTGACTTTATCACCCAGGTCGATGATCTCCGGGAGAGGGGTAGGGGTGATGGTGGGTGTGGTCGAAGGGAAGGGAGTGGCGGTTCTTTCTAAAGTGGCGGTTGGGGTGGTCTCCATGGTCGGAGAGGGCGTGAAGGCATTCAGCGTAGCCGCGACCATCGTTTCAAGGTTCTGATGTTCTCCGGGAACAAAGACCGCTTCAGCAGGCGGGTCGATCATGTAGATGATGCGCGTGCGCAGGTCGCTCAACCGGTTGATGATCCGGCTGCGTATGGGGGGCAGCAAGCTGACCACAATCACCAGCACAAGCCCGACGGCTGAAACCATCAGGATCAGTCGTCGGGCTTTTTTTTGTCGCTGATCTCGCTGGTTGCCTGGAAGATTTGAATTATCTTTGTTCATTCGCTGGATTATAACACTCGTTAAATTGCCTGTGCTGTTCGTTTATTCGAATTAAGCTCTGGATATATAATGAATAGATCAACTTGAGCAGGAGGCACGCATGTGGGCTACTTTGAGGAAAATATGGTTGCGCATCCATCTCTGGATTGCTGTGGTGGTTGCGCTGCTGGGTTTTGCCTATTTTATCAACCAGGGGCTAACCTTTTCTGATACCCTGCCCACCACACCAGAAGAGGGGAACCTGCTGTATGTTGGAACCCAGTTTGCGCTTGGACGCTACCAGCCGTATGAAGATTACTCGCCATGGCTGAGCCAGATGCCGCTGGCGTATTTGCTTCCGGGGCTGGTCCAGCATTGGTTCGGGCCGGGGATGGATCTCGGCAGGATGGTTGCCCTGGGAGTTGGCGCGCTGGCGCTGGCAGGCATTTGGCTGGTTGTTCGCCGCAATGCCGATCTCTGGTGGGCGGCGTTTGCTGTCTTGGCGGTTGCTCTCAACCCGACCTACGTGCAGGCTTTCAGCCGGGTTTCCACCGCTGGTCTGGTAAGCATGTTGGTCGCCTGGATGCTCTTCTTTGGGCTTGGTGCCGAACGACAGGATCGGGAACTGATGGTGGCTGCATTTTTGGCTGGGCTGGCTGGGATGTCGCAGCAGTCCATGCTGTGGGTGCTGCCGCTGTTTGTGATGTATGTGTTTTGGCAGTTCGATAAACGCGCCGGCTGGCTTACCCTCCTGGCCGGCCTGCTGCCGGTAATTGCCGTGCATATCGCTTTTTGGCCAGGCATCCTTCGGGTTTGGGCCAATCTGCTCCCCCAGGACCTTATTCCCTGGCTCGAAAATTACCGCACCCTCAGCCCCGGGCCATTTTTGCCTGACGGTTTTAGCTGGTTGCCGATCGGCACCTGGATCAGAGACCGCCAGCATCTGGCCTGGGTTGGTTTACGGACTTTCGGCGAGGTTATCCGGGTCAACTTTGTGGTGTTTTTCGGCTTGCTGACCACGCTGCTCTTATGGCCTTGGCTGCGCAAAAACCGTCCCTCCGGGCGTTCTCTCACCAAAGTGTTTTTTAACCAGCACAAGCAAGTTGTGTTCCTGGTGGTGACATTTATCCTGCTTTTAGCTGTCAGCCTTTGGGCCTCCAATGGACGGGTCTGCCAGTTTGATTGCCTGCCGCAAAGTGTCCTGAGCTTTTATATGTTTGGCCTGGCTCTGGTCCCGATCGCCGCGTATGGCTGGCGGGAAGAGATTCCTTTCTGGAAGCAGATCTTGGTGGTGGCGGCCGTGGCCTTGTTTTTGATCGCCCTGGAATTCAACTACCCCACAGATTACCTGGACTTCCGTAAAGATTTTGTCCGCAATACCCTCGATCTGAATGTCCCGACCTGGCAGGACGGCAAACTGGTTCGAGGCAGCCAGCAGGTCTGGCAGGTGATGGAAGAAAAAACCAATTGGGATCCCGATTCTGTGCGAGAATTTATTTTAGAAAAAGATCTGGCGGTCTCTCTGGTGCGCTGGATAAAGGTGCTCGGATTTCTGATCCTGGTGATTCCGCTGGCCTATGCCCTGAGCGAGAAGTTTATGTTGGGTTCAGAAAATTACGGCACCTTCATGCTGACCTTCATCTTGATGGTCGGGATGCTCTTTAGCTGGAGCCATTTTTTGGGCGGCTTTTTGGCGGAAGATACCTGCAAAGAATCGGTGGTTGCCAGCTACGAAAGGGTTGGAAAAAGAGTCGACTCCCTCTTTCCCGAAGGGTCGCAATTATATTGGGGTGTGGATGACGTGATGCCATTGCTCTTCCTGCCTGGGGCGGAGGTTTTTACCCCCCAATTAAATGGCATGTACACCTTCCTGGAAATGGACCCTGCCGATACCGACGGGTTGTATCGGAACGGCTTGTGGAACAGCACCCTGAGAGACCAGTGGCTGGAGCAGGCTGATTTTATCCTGCTGGAAGAACAGGTCTTTGATGCAGACTGGCAGGAGCGTGTGACTGAAGGCCAATATGAGTTGGTTTTCACCAGCCAGACGCTGGCTGGATGCCGCGAACAGACACCCGGGTTCGTGGTGCTGGAACCCGTACCCTGACTAGAATAGCTGCATCTGTAGTTGGTTAGCTGAAACCGGGCTGGGGGTGAATTTGGGCATGCTGAGCGCGATTTGGTGCTGCTGGCAGCTGTCTTTCAATACCTGGTAGAGTTCCTGAGAGTTCTGCGCTTGCGCAAAGTAATTATGCCCGAAGCGCCGGGTATATTTTTGTTTGAGGCCTGGGAAATGCTGCTCCAGCTTTTGGTAATAATAATCCCGCTGCCGGTCTCGCAGAGTCATGCCCAAGGAAGGCAGTATGTAGGCTGCCCCATGCGCTGCTGCGAGTTCAACGATCGAACGGATGTTTTCCCGGTTGTCTTCGATGAACGGCAGAACCGGCATCAGCAGGACACCGGTATGCAGGCCGCGTTTGGCCAACTTTTTCATGGCTGCAAAACGGCGGGAGACAGCCGGAGCTCCCGGCTCCACCTTCTTGCCCAAGGCGTCATCGGCCGTGGTGATTGTGAAGCTTACGGCGGCAAATACCTGGTTGATCTCAACCAGCGTGTCGATATCTTTCAAGACCAGATCGCTCTTGGTGAGCACGTGCACGGGGAAGTGATATTGAGCGATCACCTGCAAGGCCTGGCCAGTCAGGTTGGTTTGTTTTTCGATGGGCATATACGGATCATTCATCGAACCGGTGCCGATCGTGCCCTTGATGCGTTTGCGCGGCAATTGCTCTGCAAGCAGTTCCACGGCGTTGGTCTTAACGATCACATGGCGGTCAAAGTTTTCGATCTGGTAGCAGCGGCTGCGCGAGTCACAGTAGATACAGCGGTGCAGGCAGCCGCGGTAGAGGTTCATATTGTATTTCAGGCCGAACCAGTCGTCTGGCTGGCGCACAGGGTTGAGGATCCCTTTGACCCTGGTCTCTTGAATCATTCGAATGTCACCAAATCTGGCAGGGAACGGGCGGTTTCGATGCTGAAGGATACCTCTGCCGGCAGGGGGGCGAGCCCATCGAATCCTGTCTGGCGAACAAAGTTTTGTGTGATCTGCAGCACCTCTTCTGCCTGGCTGTGGGCCAATTTTTTCAGCGTATCGATCCCGGCATCGTGATAAAGACGCGCCCGGATACCTTTGATACCCGGGATGCGTGCCAGATCAGAGAGCTTGACCAACTCCAGAATAACCGCATGTGGAATCCCGGTCTTGCTGACAAGCATTCGCCTGTCTGCGGGAGTGCCCCCGGCCTGGAGCATCTGGCGGATGTTTTTAATCTTGATGCAGGCTAGGGCTGCAATATGTGCGGGTTGAATACCGTGAAAGTCCTTTAGCAGAAACGGCTTGCGCGTGATACGTTTCTCGCGCTGCATGCCGGTATAGGCTGCCAGATTTTCATTCTGGCTGAAACGGAAATAATACCGTAGCGCCCATAGATAGCTCTTGGCACTTGGAATGACCCCGTCATGTTTGGGAAGGTGCTCCTTATCGCGATCAACGTAATCGATGAATGCATCCAGGTCGCTTTCGGTGGCGCTGTCCAGCCCTGCCTGGTTGCGGCCGTAATGGAATTCAGCGAATACCTGTACCATACGGATCACGCGTTCGGCAACCTCATTTGTCCGTCCGCCCCGCTTTAGGAACTCCAAGAACTGCTCTTTGTTGATCATGCGTTAATTATACACGAACATTTGTTCTAAATCAAGAAAAGTTGAGAACTCTGGATAGGTAGCATTGCAGACCTTCGCTTTCCAAGATACCCATCCCCTCCTAAGATAGAGGGAATCCCAAAGAGCCTTCGTTCAGCTTAAACAAGAGGTTTTAGTTGTTGAGAAGTGCGTTCCGGGATGGAATTTATTGCCTGGTTAAACTTCCATCATCTTGTCAAAGTCTTCCATGGATACAGCCGGGGCGGTAACAAAAGCGATCCCAAGCATCTTAGACAATTCAACAGAGGTTTTTATCGCCTGCTCGGAGCTGGGAAGTTCCAAAATCAGCACCAGATCATATTCTCCGAGCAGGGCATATCCTGATATTACCTGCCCGCCATTTTTCTTGATCAGTTCCAATGATTTCTCAGTACGTTTCGCGCTGATGTCTTTAATTGATTTTTGGGAATATTTACCTAACATCACAAAAGTTGCCATACGGATACCTCCTTCACGTCAGCATGTGATTGATTACCAATAATCCTCCAAATTCGCTCTTTGGGATTCTCTCTGGCTGCATCCATCCACCGGGTTGCAGAGTTCAAAAGTGATTGTTCAAACGATAGGTGGGGAAATTGGTACTTATTTCATTATACAGGTATTTTTCATGGATTCAGCAAGCAGGGCTCGAGTTCGCGTGCTCTTTTTTTGGCATAGCCCAAAATGTACACGCTTCAGCCACTAGGTTGCTGAGGCCGTTGCATGCGGTCAGGCACAGCCGCCTGTACCTCAGCAAGCGCTGCCCCGGACGACGTGGCGGGCCTATTATGATGTTAGTGCGGCGGCAGGTTTCTTCTGCAGGTTAAAAAAGTTGATCAGCGGGTAACTGATCATCAAAGTCAGGATGGTGCTGATCAAAAATGGAATATCTGCGCCCATTGCGCTGCCTCCCGCAAAGCTGCTGCTCAGGCTGTTGATCAGTATGTGGGCAATCATGGACGGATATAAGCTGTTGGTCTTGATCGCCAATGAGCCAAAAACCAGGCCAAGTAAAATGGCATAGATCACCCGGATAGAGGACTCGAGCAGCGTATCTCCCAAAAAGAAGGTAAGGTAGTGGCCGAGCCCAAAAATAACCGCACTGATTACCAGTGCTTTTTTATCCTCATAGATCAGCAGCAGCAGGGATAGAATGACGCCCCGGATGGCAATCTCCTCAAAGATAGCCCCCGTATTGGCCCACAGCAGCCTCCAGGATTGCGGCGGCAGGATCAGTTTCAGATCAAAGCTGTAATCAAAGAAGGCGATAGACAGCAGCCCGAAGCAGGAGATTGAGATCACCCCGATCAGGACGCCCAAAAGAAGGTTTTTCGGGGCTGGTTTTTGAGCACTTATGCGGATGAACCGGAGATATTTTCCAATTGAAAAAGACCCCTCCGGGATTTTGGTGATCAGTGGAATGAAAGCCAGCCAGAATATGACCTGGATGGCCAGATCGATCAGGCTCAGCAAGGGATCCTTGATCCCGATGGCAGCCAGCAACATCTGAGGGCCCAACAAGATCAGGATATACAAAACCAGGATGAGTCCCACCAGCCATTTAATCTTGGACTTTGAAACCGCCATTGCTTTCATCTATTACCTCCTGGCCTTCAGCTCTTCGATCGGTACATACGCTTTAAAAAATAGCATACAATTTAAATAATCTGATTAGGGAATGGTTAATAGCGCCGGGATTGATCTTTGG
>DNGN01000173.1 GCA_003486225.1 Chloroflexota bacterium | reverse complement strand
ACTGCCCGGCAGGCATCACCACCCAACAGCAGAAAACTCCTTGATGATGTCCCTCCCGATCCCCTCTTCAACACCCCAAAACAAAACAATTTACCGCAATTCTTTGCAAAATACGATAAAATCAAGGTAAGATAGAATCACTTCTTCCGGGGAGAATCTCCTTCACTAATTGATCAACCTGGCAAGATTCTTGAAACCTTAACTCAAGACCCAAACGACTCGGAGGATCATTAACCAATCCTCATTGAGAGTTCATTACATCTATAGGAATCAGGCTGGATGGATACCCTACAAAGCAGACTCGTTTCATCATCAGATGCGAACAAACTTCCACAGGAACTTGATCGCATCATGAATCTCGCGAAACAATATCTGCTTACCAAACCCAGGAACGCCATCAAAAGCACCGAGGAAACCATCGGCTGGTTGGCTTCCCACCGCACCCATAAGAATCAGTTTATCCAGGAATTATCCGAACTGCTGTTAATTCAGGGGGACGCGTTCTGCATTGTCGGGGACAACCAGCGAGGCCTGCAATCTTACCAACAATCCCTGAGTTTGATCGAGAAGCGCAACCCGATGATAGAAATCGGCATGCGTTTAAACCGGATCGGGAGCGTACAGGCCCAGCTGAAGAATTATTCCAAAGCCTTAGAGACGCTCTTCCGCACCCTGGATATTGCCCAAAAAACCAAGAATAAAAGCCTGGAAGGCCAGGCGCTCAACAGCATTGGTTTTATCTATGTCGATCTCTCAGAACCGATGAAAGGTCTTTCTTATCTGCAGCAAAGTTTCGACATCCTGGAGGACAACGGCACAGGTGAAGAGCTGGGAATAACCATCAACAACCTGTGCCTGGCCTACCTCAAACTGGGCAGATACGAGAAAGCTCTCTCCTACGGGCAAAAAGCCGCCACCTATTTCCAGACCAATCAGATTTTTCATCTGGCCGCAGAATCTTGGATTAATATTGGACGGGTTTACCTGGCCATGGCCAACCTGGAGCAGGCCTACCAGGCGCTCCTGCAGGCCGATCACCTGTCCCAAAGCTATCAGTACCAGCGGCAAGCCAGTATCGCCCTTTATTTGATTGGCAAGATCGAGGTGGAAAGAAAGCAGTTCAAGGAAGCCAAACAGCATATTGAGAAAAGCCTGGAACTGGCCCAAGCGGTCAGCCTGCATACAATCATTTCGGACGACCATTTTCTGCTTTCAGAACTCTACGCCCAGCAAGACAATTACAAGTTGGCCTTTGAACACTTCAGGCAGTACCATACGGAGAAGGAAAAAACCTACCAGCGCGACATTGCCAACCGCGTCCGCATCTTGGAACTTTCCCACCATCTCGAGACTGCAAAGAACATTTCCGAAGCTTTGCAAGAACAAAACGAGGCCCTGCGGGAAGAAGTCCGCCTGCGCAAGCTGACCCAGGCCAAGCTGGAAGAACTCTCACGAATAGACCCGCTGACCGGCATATATAACCGCAGGCATTTCTTTGAGCTCGCCGAGCGGGAATTCTTGCGCGCCCGCCGCTATAAGCGCCCGGTATCTGCCATCATGATCGACCTCGATCATTTCAAGACCATCAATGACAACCACGGGCATATTGTCGGTGACCAGATACTTTCTGAAGTTGCCCAGCGCATCCAGCAAAACTCACGCGAAGTTGATATCGTCGGGCGCTACGGTGGCGAGGAGTTCATCATCCTGCTGCCGGAAACAGCCCTGAAAGACGCGCTCATCCTGGCAGAGCGTATTTGGAAGAGCCTGACCAGCCGCCCTGCCTCCACCAGTAAACTCACCCTGCCCCTGCAAGCCAGCTTGGGAGTCTCCTGCTGTGTAGACGGCATCAACACCCCGCTCTATGACTTGATCGAACAGGCCGATAAAGCCCTCTATCGGGCAAAAGACCTCGGCCGCAACCGGATTGAAGTCTACAAAGAGTAAATTCTTTCCCATTTTAATTTATAATAAGAGTGACATGGCGATCCAGCCATCATCACCCGGACTGTAAACACAGCCGGGATGCAAACGACAACTGAATAAACCTGTTTGGCTGGCATTTCAGCCAACAACTTATTTTCGGACTCTACCTACCACGGAGGGTACCTATGACTACCACACCTCACACCAATTCTGATACTGCCGCGCGCCAAAAGGTCACCACGCGCAGTTTTGCGCTGAAGAAAAAGCGCGGCCAGCCGATCACCATGCTGACGGCCTACGACTATCCGACCGCCCTGGCCATCGATAAAGCCGGGATCGATTCGATCCTGGTTGGCGATTCACTCGGCATGGTCGTACTGGGCTACGAGAACACCCTGCCGGTCACCATGCAAGACATGCTCCATCACTGCCGGGCGGTGGCCCGCGGCGCCAGGTTCCCGCTCCTGATCGGGGATATGCCCTTCATGTCTTACCAGACCTCAGTCGATAAAGCCGTCGAAAATGCCGGGCGCTTCCTGCAGGAAGCCGGCATGGACGCCGTCAAGCTGGAAGGCGGGCGAGACCGGGCCAAGGCCGTACAGGCCATGGTCGGTGCCGGCATCCCCGTCATGGGGCATCTCGGCCTGACCCCGCAAAGCGTGCATGCTTTTGGCGGGTTCCGCGCCCAGGGAAAAACCGCCTCAGCTGCCAGAAGAGTTCTGGAAGATGCCCTCATCCTTCAGGAGGCAGGAGCCTTTGGCATCGTGCTGGAGGCCGTCCCTGCTCAGCTGGCCCAGCTCATCTCCGAACGCCTGGTCATCCCCACCATTGGGATCGGCGCAGGTCTGGGCTGTGATGGACAGGTGCTCGTCACGCACGATATGATCGGCCAGTTCGACCGCTTCACCCCCAGTTTTGTGCGGCAGTATGCCCAAATCCACACCATCGTCTTGGAAGCCATGCAGGATTACGCCCGGGAGGTTGCCGAAAAGCAATTTCCTGCCGAAGAACACAGCATCTTCATGAAAGATGAAGAATGGCAGGAACTGCTGGCAGAACTGAACACACAAACAGATGGATAGCATTCTGATTGTCGGCACTGGAGCTTTGGCCTGCCTCTTCGCCGCCCGGCTGGCGGCCCAGGGAGTGCAGGTTACCATGTTGGGCACCTGGCGTGAAGGCCTGGCCGCTTTGCGCATGTACGGGGTCACCATCGTCCAGGAAGACGGCAGGCAGACCTCTTACCCTGTCAGGGTAGTCGATCAAAGCGGCCCATGTCAAGGGGCAACCTTTGCCCTGGTGCTGGTGAAATCCTGGCAAACCCAACGCGCCGCCCAACAGCTATCGGGTTGTTTAGCTGCGGATGGTGTAGCCCTGACGCTGCAGAACGGCCTTGGCAATTACGAAACCCTCTGCGAAAAACTTGGGGCAGAACGGGTCGCGCTGGGTGTGACCACCACTGGCGCCACCCTGCTCAGCTCCGGGCGTGTCCGTCCGGGCGGCGAAGGCACCATCTCCCTTGGACAGCACCCGCTCCTCAGCCCGTTGATCGAGATGCTCCAGCGGGGTGGTTTTAATCTGGAAATCCACGAGGACCTCCAGGCGCTCATCTGGGGAAAGCTGGTCGTCAATGCCGCCATCAACCCGCTGACAGCCTTGCTGCAGATGCCCAATGGACAGATCATCTCGCGGCCTTCTGCCCGCCAGCTTTCCGCCGACCTGGCCCGCGAGGTAGCCGCGGTGGCTGCCGCTCAAAACATCCAATTGCCCCACCTCGATCCGGTTGCAGTTTCAGAAGGCGTCGCCCATCGAACCGCAGAGAACCACTCCTCGATGTACCAGGACATCCTGCGCAAAGCCCCGACAGAGATCGATGCCATCTGCGGCGCGGTAGTGCGCATCGGCACTCAGTTCGGAATCCCGACCCCAGTCAACTATGCCATGTGGAACCTGATCCATGCCGTGGTAGAAGGCATGACATAGCATGCACTCCCAGCTTGGCTGTGATCGACCTGCATAATTTTTTGCAAGAAATATAAGGAGAGCAATGAAAACTGTTGAAACCCTGCAAGAGCTGTGGCAAGCCAGAAATAACCTTCCTGGCCCGGTTGGGCTGGTACCAACCATGGGCTTTTTACACGAAGGACACCTGACCCTTGTCCGAGAAGCCCAGAAAATCTGCGCCAGTGTGGTGGTCAGCATCTTTGTCAACCCAACCCAATTTGCCCCCACTGAAGACCTGGAGGCCTATCCGCGCGATATCCAGCGAGACCTCTCGCTGCTAGAAGCCCTTGATGTGGACCTGGTATGGATCCCCACCGCAGAAGTGATGTATCCGGCCAACTACCAGACCTGGGTCGAGGTGAGCAATATCACCCAGCCGCTGGAAGGCAGCTACCGACCCGGGCATTTTCGCGGAGTGACCACCGTCGTGGCAAAACTGTTCAATGCGGTCCAGCCCGATGTGGCTGTATTTGGCCAGAAGGATGCCCAGCAGGCCGCTGTCATCCGCCAGATGACGCGCGATTTAAGCTACCCGATCGAGATCAAGATCGCGCCAATTGTGCGCGAAGCCGATGGCCTGGCCCTTTCCAGCCGCAACACCTACCTGAACCCGGAGCAGCGCCAGGCTGCCAGGGTGCTGAACCGGGCGTTGCGCGCCGCCGAGCAGGCCTACCTGGCCGGGGAGCGCAGCGCAGAAGCCATCCGCCAGATCATGGTCGAGACGATAAAAGCCGAACCGCTCGCCAGAGCCCAATATGTCTCCTGCGCCGACCTGCAGACCCTCACCGAACTGGAAACTATTCAGGAAGGCGCCCTGCTCTCCATGGCGGTGTATGTCGGCAAAACGCGCCTGATTGACAACTGGATTTTAGCAAGTCCATCGTCTTGATCCAAACGATGGATTGAATTGGCTTTGAAAGGACCAAATATGCTGCTAACAATTGATATTGGGAACACCAACATCACCTTAGGACTATACGCAGGCGAGCAGCGCCAGGCGAGCTGGCGCATGGCCACCAACCACCAGGAAATGCCCGATGAGTACGGGCTGAAATTCCTCTCCCTGCTCCGGCACGCCGGCTTCTCTCATCAGGATTTGACCGGCATTTGTATGGCCTCTGTGGTGCCGCCACTTACCTCCAAAATTATCGAAGCCTGCCAGGAATACCTGCAGCAAGATCCCCTTAACGTGGATGCTGGCTGCAAGACGGGCGTCCGCATTTTGTATGAAGATCCCAAAGCAGTCGGTGCAGACCGGATTGTGGACTGTGCTGCCGTCCAGCGCCTGTACGGCGGGCCGGCCTGTGTGGTCGACTTTGGCACCGGCACCACCTTCGATGCCATTACCGCCGAGGGTGATTATCTCGGCGGAGCCATTGCGCCCGGCATCGGGATTGCGGCCGAAGCCCTCTTTTCCAGGGCAGCAAAACTCTCGCGCGTCGACCTGACCCGCCCGCCTTCAGTCATCGGGCGCAACACCCCGCATGCCATGCAGTCTGGCCTCTTATTCGGCTATGTTGGCCTGGTGGAGGGCATGGTCGCACGCTTCCGGGAGGAGCTGGGGCCGGAAATGAAAGTCATCGCCACCGGAGGGCTGGCAGAGATCGTGGCCAAAGAGACGCAGGTCCTCGAGATCATCGCCCCCTGGCTGACCCTCGAGGGCTTACGCATCATCTGGGGGCTGAACCAGTAGCTGGCACCCAACTGCGGCGCAGGCAGCCAGTGGTTTGGGTTTTTCCGACCGGATCAACGAGATCATGAAGACCAGCCTATCCCTTTACATGAACATGACCCTAACATGAAACCATGACCTTAGAACACGACTCACAATACTTTCTTGAGCTCCAAACCAATACCGGCTGGGGGCAGATGCTGGCATCCTTCTCACGCTGGTGCTCGCCACAAAACGGTCAGAGCGCCCTGGATGTCGGCTGCGGACCCGGCCTGCTGCCAGCCCTACTGGGTCGGGAAGGGGTGCGTGCGTTTGGCATCGACCAGGACACCGAGATGCTGCGCAACACCCTGCACCCTGGCATTGCGGCAGGAGCGGCCACCCAACTGCCTTTTGCAGACCACACCTTCGACCTGGTCACGGCCTCCAACCTGCTCTACCTGAACCCTGAACCGCTCCCCATTCTGGCGGAAATGATACGCGTGCTGCGGGTTGGCGGCTGGATCTGCCTGCTCAATCCGTCTGAACGGATGACCGTGCGGGAAGCAGAACGACTGGCCGAGGCACGCAAGCTGGAGGGGCTGGCGCGCGACACCTTGCTCAACTACGGCCAGCGCGCCGAAGATAATTACCGCTGGGATGCACAAGACCTGCAGGCGATGTTGGCTCGCTTTGGCCTGTCAGACTTCCAAACCGCCCTGAGAATGGGTGACGGGCTTGTCCGCTATGCCCGGGCGAAAAAGCCCTGAAGCAGAACTGGCAGTGACGGATTTCGGTGTATGATTAGATTGACTGGGAAACATTAGAAACGGAAGGTATTTATGAACCCGATCCAAAACAAACGCATCACGCTTGGCGTGACCGGCTCAATTGCCTGCTACAAAGCCGCCGACCTGGCTTCCAAATTAGCCCAGGCCGGTGCACTGGTGGATATCATCCTGACCGAATCCGCCACCCATTTTGTCACACCGCTCACCTTCCAATCCGTCACCGGGCGCAAAGCCTATACAGATTCCGACCTGTGGGGCGACCAGGGCCATGTACAGCACATCGGACTCGGCCACGCCAGTGACCTGATCGTCGTCGCCCCGCTGACAGCCAATACCATGGCCAAGCTGGCGCATGGAATTGCCGACAACCTGCTGACCGTAACCGCTTTGGCCGCCAGCTGCCCGCTGGTGATCGCTCCCGCCATGGATGGCGGTATGTTCGATCACCCTGCCACGCAAGCCAACCTGCAAAGCCTGAACCAGCGCGGGGCTGTGGTGGTAGGGCCGGAAGCCGGGCATCTCGCCTCTGGAATGATCGGCCTGGGCAGGATGAGCGAGCCGGTTACCATCCTGGGGCACATCCGCCACACGCTGGCCCAGGGCGGCACACTGGCCGGACGCAAGGTGGTTGTCACAGCTGGTGGAACACAGGAAGCCATCGACCCGGTGCGCTTCATCACCAACCGCTCTTCAGGAAAACAGGGCTATGCCCTGGCCCAGGCTGCCCTCGATCTGGGAGCCCAGGTGATCCTGATCAGCACCCCGAACAGCCTGCCGGTGCCAAGCGGAGCAGAATTGGTCCTCGCAGCCACTGCGGATGAGATGTTAGCTGCCGTACAAAGCCACACCAGGCAGGCCGATATCCTGCTGATGGCAGCCGCCGTGGCTGACTTCCGGCCAGNNCCTGACCGTGGGATTTGCTGCGGAAAGCGAAAACCTGATGGCAAACGCGCAGAGCAAGCTGCAGGCCAAACATCTGGACATGATCGCCGCCAACGATATCAGCGCCAGAGATGCCGGGTTTGCAGTGGACACCAACCGGGTGACCCTGCTGTTCCCGGATGGCTCCCAGGAATCGCTGCCGCTGATGGACAAAGCCGATATTGCCGCAGCCATCCTGCAAAGAGCCGCAGGCTTGCTACCCGGTGCATAGGAGGATAAAACATGGAACCCCGAGTTCACATCATCACCCTGGGTGTAAAAGACCTGACCCGATCCTACCAGTTCTACCATCATGGCCTGGGATTTCCCACCAGCCGCTCACCAGAGTCCGGCATCATCTTTTTTCAAACCGGCGGCGTATGCCTGGCCCTTTACCCGATCGATCGATTGGCTGAAGATGTCTCCCCCGATTTACCCTCTGCCCGAAGCCGCTTTCCCGGCATTACCCTGGCTCACAACACGCGGGAAAAAAATCAGGTCGACCTGATTTTGCAAAGAGCGGTTGAAGCTGGCGGGACCCTGGAAAAACCAGCCCAGAACACTTTTTGGGGCGGTTACTCCGGGTATTTCTCCGATCCGGATGGCTACCTGTGGGAAGTCGCCTATGCAGACAGCTGGCAGTTCCAACCCGACGGCAGCCTGGTGATCGATTAGGGAGAAAGCACTTTCCGCTAGCTACCCGTGCGGGCCTGTTCCTGGTTGCCGTCCGAAGGGAAATAGAAAGAAGCCACGATCCTCAGGATCGCGGCAGTATTGCATCGGAAACATTCCCCCGTACCCCGAATCAAAAACGGAAGCAGGCAAACTCGAACATCAGCCTGCTTCCGTGGTAAATCGCTGGTATTGAATCAGGTCAGGCTGTGGAAGCCCTTAATCGCCGCGCGATAAAGATGACCACTATCAGCAAAGCCGCCATACCGAGCAAGGTCGGTGCCCCCACATCATCCGCAAAGCCGGTATCCGGCAGGCCGGTGGCCGTCGGGGTGGACGTTTGGGTCAGCAGCTGTTGAGCCGCCTGGGTTTGGGCGAGAGCCGCCTGGGTCAGCAAGGCCTGAACCGTCGCCGTGCGCGGGTCTGGCGTCGGGCCACCGCCTGTGCCATCTTCGGCCGGGACGTCGGTGGCTGTTGGCAGCGGGGTATTCGTCGGCAGAGGCGTGTTTGTCGGCGGCAGGGTATTGGTTGCCGTCGGGACGGACGCAGCCTGCGTCTGGGTCTGGGCCTGGCGGGCCTGGCTCATCGCAATGGCCGTGCGAGTCTGATTCGCCGGAGCATTGGGCCGGTTGGGCTGGATGAGGAACACATACACCGCCACACAAACCAGAGCAATAATAATCAGGCCTCCAAGTCCACCAGCAACCATCATAAACGTACGGTTACCCGATGACGAGGATTCCTCCTCTTCGGTCTCTTCTTCTTCTTCAGGAAAATCCATATCAAAATCGTCTAACATAATTAAATCTCCTTCCGGATATTTATTTTTACCCTAGAATTTCTATATTCGCCACCGGAACGACCACCTTTTCTTGCTCTCCGAGAGTGATCTCCACCGATTCGGTGCGCAAACCATTCGGCATGCGCTGGATTCCAGCCAAACGGCTCACTGTCCCAACCAGGCCGCGATAAGGTGGTTGCAACATGCGCACCCGTTTGCCAATCTCAAGCGGTTCCAGGTCCACGGGCAAAGAGGAACCTATTTGACCTGCCACAGGGATAATGACTTCTGGCCGTTCACCTGTTGTCCGGTCGAAACGAGCCGCGTTCAGGGTNNGTATCCAGGAGCTGCGGGTTGTTGCAGTATCCAGCAAACATCACCTGGCCTCGCTGGCTGGGGTCCAGATCTTTCGATTGGAGGACATGCTCGGGCGAATCAGCTGCCACATACAGCCCTCCGCTGCTAATCTGACCATTTCCCCAAACACCTTGGATCCAGGCGCCGGTGACTTGAATAATCGCCCC
>DNGN01000087.1 GCA_003486225.1 Chloroflexota bacterium | reverse complement strand
AGATATGGGGAGGTATGCAGTTGATGAGGAAAAGAAAGGTCCTATCACGAGAATTACCCCACCATGCCGTGTGTTACCTAGTCATGAACCTGCTTTCGCAGGAAGGGCCCGCTCCGATGCTTTGCCTTGGCTTCCCGCAGGAGGCCTATCGCATCGCGATCGCGAATAAGGGTCCCTATTTTCAGGTGTTGGCTCAGGACCTCGTGGCAACAAGCACGCACACAGTAGGGTAATCTTTAGGTAATTAACTTATACCATAATTTGGATTAGCTGGGTAGAGTAACATGAGCACCTATCAAAATTCTTAATATTTCTCTGATTTAAACCAGGCTGAAGATTAAATTAAAGCAGGCAGACACCAGGTCTACCTGCCTTGAATAGTAGTATGATTTCCGCAGCGTTCGTGATCAGGTTAGATGAACATCACCTGGGCATCTTCTGCCATTTCCATGAATTCCATGGCCCCAAGGACCTCCGCCCCATCCACCAGGTCTGCTTCGGTCAGGTTCATCATGTCCATGGACATCTTGCAGCCATACAATTTCGTGCCCGCATCCTGGAGCATCTCGACAAATTCAGGAATCGGCGGAAAGTCCAGCTTCTTGATCTCGTTGCGCATCATCCAGGTAGCAACATGCGACATCCCGGGAATCAGGCCCAACCAGGTGGGAATCTTAAACCAAGGCGCATAAGGCGCCATTGAAAAGGCCGGGTTGCCCACAGTGGAAATATTGACCTTGCCCATTTTTTTCTTGGTAATGATATCCAAACCCCAGAAGGTGAAAAAGATGTCCACTTCGATGCCGCTCATCCGGGCTGCATTGGCCAGGATCAATGGCGGGTAAGCCATATCCAGCGAGCCCTTGGATGCCACCAGGCACAATTTGCGTGTCGGTGCTTCTTTACCATTATCGGAAGCTGTCTGAGCCTTCCCTTTAATCTTGGCTAAAATATCTGATGTCATTTCATCCTCCTGATTAAATGCAGCCGGTGGGCTTTGGCAATCCAGCGATCTTGGCCGCGATTTTGGCCGGTCCGCCAGGGAACAAAGCATACAATTCTTTGGTGGAAAGGTTGAGTTCTTTGGTAATCCGGCGCAAGGTGGGAGCATCGCCCGTCTCCGTGTATTCCTTGCGGGAAAACTCAATCACCTGCCAGTGGGGGTCGTTCAGTTCGATCTCCAAAACATGGGCAATGGCGGTCCCAATTTCACGGCTCCATGCTCCAGCATCGGTCATAAATCCATCATCATCAAAGTCTAGGGTTTCGAGGACAGATAAATTTAACATTTTTTTCTCCTTATTTGCGGTGTTTCTTCACCAAAATTATCTGGCGCAAAATTAATTTGCCAGTGTTTTCATTACATTCAACATTCTTGATAAGCCTATGCGCACTTCAGGGTCATTCATTTGAGCCAGCAACGCCAGCATGGAGGGTGCTTTTTCCGGCGCGGGCTCGCGCAGCGTCTTCACCGAACGCAGCATCGTATCGCCCAGTGCCTGCACATCCTGCGGGCTAATTTCCTGGACCAGCAGATCCACTACCTGCATCCCTTCGCTGGCTAATTGAAAATAGCCTTTATGCTCGTACTCATCCAGTTTTTCAACCAGGGTGTTGAATACCTGTTTGCCCAACAAGCTGGCCTCGTCTGCCAACCCCATCACCCCTTCCAGCTGGTCCACGAGGTTGATCAGCAGGCGGGTATTCCGCAGCAGACGCTTGACCAGGAACAGCAGATCCTCGGCTTTGAATTCAGTCCCGATCTCAGCCAGCTCATCAATCGTCAGCTTGACCATCTGGTTGGCAATCGGGATCATATCGTCGCGAAGCTCTTCCATCGCACGCTGGCGGATTTGCTGCTCTTCCATATAAATCAGCAGGGTATCCAGTTTGGTATTGATTTGCTCCAGGTCTTGAGTCATGATCGACCTCCTAAGCCCACTTGCCAGCCATATTCATCTGCGATTCGAAGGGCATTTCGCCACCTTTCAACAGCACGTTCCAGTAGATCCAGCGGAAGGTCATCTTTCCCCAATGGTTGGCGGCCGATTCCTGAAGCAACGAGAAAGGACCAAAACCGGGCAGCGGATACTTGCCAGGCAAAGGCTCGACATCATAGTTGAAGTCGATCAGAATGCCTTTATCAAAACCGGATTCAATGAAGCAGTTGGCATGGCCATCAAAATCTGGCAAGGGCTCCAAACCCTCGATCGCCCGCAGAATATTCTCCACCACCACATCCAGCATAAAGTGAGCCACCGAGCCAGCTTTGGAAGCGGGCACATTGCCAGCATCCCCGATCACCCAGATATTTTCCCATTTATCGGTGCGCAAGGTATGCTTATTGGTCGGGACGAAGTTCAGCTCGTCCCCCATCTTCGAGCGTTCAATGACCTCCGCACCCATATTGGTGGGGATGGTCACCAGCAGATCGTATTCAATCTCGCGCTCATCGTAGGAGCGGATCTTGTTCTGCCCGGAGTCAACTTCCATGATATTGAAATCCGGTTCCAGGTGGACCCCTTTCTCTCCCAGGATATCGCCGAGGATGGCAGAGGCCCTGGGTTTGGTGAATGCGCCAGACAGCGGGGTCGCATACACAATTTCCACTTTATCGCGCAGCCCGCGTTCATGGAAGAACCAGTCCGCCAGGAACAAGAATTCCAGCGGAGCGACCGGGCATTTGATCGGCATCTCGGCCACATTCAATACCAGGCGGCCGCCCTTCCAGAACTTGAGATGATCGCGCAGCTTCACCGCACCATCCGGGGTGTAAAAATCGAAGATGTTCTTCTGCCAGCCGCCGTCCACCATGCCTTCCACCTCTTCGGGGTGGATATGGCTGCCAGTGGCGATCACCAGCTGATCGTAATGGATCACGCGCTTTTCGCGCGCCAGCACGACCCGGCTCTTTTCCGGCTCGATCACTTCAATATCTGAAAAAACAAACTCCACGTTCTGAGGGATAAAATCCCGTTTGCGTTTGACGACGTCGGCCGGGGAGTAAATGCCGAAAGGAATGAAAAGGAACCCGGGCTGGTAGTAATGGGTTTCGTCTTTGTCCACAATGATAATTTTCCATTCGTTTTCATCCAGGTGGTGGCTCATCTTATTGGCAACCATGGTGCCACCAGTTCCAGATCCAAGGATCAACAAGGTTTTCATCTATCAGTCTCCTATTCTTCTTGCGAGGGCGAAAGTTCAAATGATTGGGCCAGAGCGCCCTGGGATTCAAGGCTGCCGGCCAGTACGCCTCTCAGCAGATTCAAAGCATCGATAATCCGGGTATCGCTGATCGAGTAATAAACGGACTGCCCTTCCCGGTCTGCCCGCACCATATCGCGGTCACGTAAAACTTTGAGGTGGCGGGAAACGGTTGGCTGGGGGATCTCCAGGTTCCGGGCCAGTTCGGTGACATTGAATTTGGCATCCACCAAACTGTATAAAATTAAAATCCGGATCGGGTCTGCCAGGCCGCTGCACACATGGGCATGCAGCCGGTTGATCTCATCTCTCAGGTCATTTCTCATACGGGTACCATTCATTTCTTAGTTTGCATATAAAATTATAAATATATTCGCTTGACCGAATAAATTTAGTGATATTTTACACAATCGTCTTCACTTATACATAGGTATAAATGTCCCTAATCCAAAGGGACATCTATACTTCGATCANNTATCCGGTTGGGATCCGCTAATCCGCTGCACACCTGGGCATGCAGCCGGTTGATTTCATCTTTTAAGGACTTGGCCATTTGTGAACTCCTGGTGATATGCATTTATCGGTACTTCAATATACATCAATACTATACATCATTTAATCCTCCGATACACCTGTTTTTTTCAATTCTTTTGACTTTTCCTGCTTGCTGGCTGCATTTGGGCCCGAACGCATGCC
>DNGN01000292.1:3192-3424 GCA_003486225.1 Chloroflexota bacterium | reverse complement strand
TGCTGCAGGCCGAACCGGATACGCTTCAGCGTGAAATTACTGAAGAGGATCGACGAAACTTGAGCGGTGTAAGTGTATCACAGAGGCGATCAAGTTTATTAGCACAATCTTCATCCTCAGTGCCGAGTGTTGTTCCTCCAGCACCAGCTAGTGCAATCCCCCCGGCACCAGCAATGCCGCCGGCACCTGCACCTGCTGTGAAAGCTCATGGTTCAACAAAAAAATCTTTTGC
>DNGN01000292.1:0-3162 GCA_003486225.1 Chloroflexota bacterium | reverse complement strand
GAGGCCCAGGACGCCAAGAATGACCGACGAAACAAATTGGTCCAGACCATTCAGAATCCAAAATCCAGTTCTGAGGATGTACAAAAAGCGCAGGAAGAACTGAACAGCCTGCATAAACGCGGCATGTTCAAAAAAGGGTTTGCCTCCCAGGCGATGGATCAGCGGAAGAATGCCCTGAAAAAGGCGGCTGAGCGAGGTGACGAAGGTGCTTTTGAAAAATATAAGGAACATAAAGCGGCCAACCCCTCCACCAAAAGCAAAATTGGCGGGTTGATGAAGAAAGGCGGCGGCATGGCCCTTAAAGGCTTAGGAGCACTTGGTAAAGGTGCATTCAACAAGCTCAAGGAGCATTACCTTGGCAAGAGTGAGGACCCAGCTCCTGCAGCGGCACCGGCTCCCGTGGCAGCCCAAATCAGTATTGGAGGTGGTGGCATGGCGGATATGATGGAAAAATATGCCGATCTTAAACAGGAAAACCAAGAACTGAAAAAGAAGTTAGAGGAAAAAGGCGGCTGATCTAGCTCAGTTCCAGGAGATGATTCGTGATTGTAGAGATTGATGAAGCCCTAAAAAATTTACTGATGCAAGAAATTGATATTCAAGGGAATGAGGTGGATATCAATTTTGAACAGCCCAAACGGGATTGGTCGGCGCGGTTAAGCAAGCCGACGATTAACCTGTTTTTATTTGATGTGCGTGAGAACTTGCGGTTGCGTGGGGCTGAACAATATACCACCATCCGGCGGGCAGATGGCACTTCAGAAGTGCGGCGCAACCTGGTGAGGATGGATTTGCGTTATTTGATGACCGCTTGGGTAAAGGAAGCTGAAGATGAGCACCTGCTGCTTTCTTCAGCATTGATCAGCATGCTGCGCTTCCCATTTTTGCCGCAGGATCTGCTGCCAGACTCTTTCAAGGAGCAGCCTGCCCCGATTAGTATAGAGGTGGCCACTTTTCCACCCGAAAATGGACCGATTGATAAATTTACTGAAATCTGGGGCGTGCTGGATAACGAGATGAGGCCAGGGGTTCAAGTTACGGTAACTGTTGCGGTCGATCCGTACCGGCCGATGGTCTTCAAGCAAGTCCGCACCCGCGAAGTGCGCTATGTCCAGCAGTCTGAGATTGCTCCAGACACTTCCAATGGTAACCAGGCAGTCTCCAAAACCTATTGGACCCTGGGCGGGACGATCCAGAGCAAGAAATACGCTGTCTCCACCATTTCTGCCGTGCTGGTGGAAAAGCAGCTCAAAGTTGAACTGGATGAAGATGGCCGGTTTACATTACCCAGCCTTAACGAAGGCGAATATCACCTGGATATCCTGGTGAACAATAAAGTCTTAAAGCGACAACCGATCCTTGTACCATCTGATGAGTACGAGATAGTAGTGTGAAATTTTTCTTTCCAACTCAGAAACCTTGAGGAGCGATGAATGGATGATACCTAAAAATTACTGCTTTATTACACCAAGCAATAACATCAGATCAAATTAATTTCAAAGGAGAATACAAATGCCTGAATATTTATCACCCGGTGTATATGTCGAAGAGGTAGATCGTGGACCAAAGCCAATTGAAGGCGTTGGTACGGCGATGGCCGTGTTCGTCGGATTTACTGAGAAGGCTGAAGTAACCAGAGAAGTAGATGGTGAATTGGTTGTTGAGGACCTTGCCAACCGGCCCCAATTGGTCACCAACTGGACTCAGTTCAATGAGCGTTTCGGCGGATTTGTTCCGGGAGTCAAGCTGCCCCTTTCCGTTTTTGGTTATTTCCAGAACGGTGGCTCCCGCTGCTATGTGGTTAGCGTACGAACCTTCCCCAAGGCCGGCGCAACCCTGATGAACGCAGCCGGCAAGCCGGCTTTGGCCGTGCGTGCCAGCCAGGCTGGTGTCGAAGGTCTGAAAATGCGCGTGCGCGTTGGCGACCTTGCCTTGCCCGCACCCAAGGCAGAAGGCGGCGATGACAGCAAAAAGAAAGCCGATGCTCCTGCAGCTGAGGAAGATTATCGCTTTAGCCTGTATGTGGAAAAAGAAACCCCCTCCGGCGGTTGGACCAATCTGGAAACCCTTACAGATGTTCAATTGAAGACCACCCTGGTGGAAGGGAAGAAACAGGTCGCCCTGGCCTACAAAAACAATAAGATGCCCAAGTTTGTGGTTTTGGAAACATTGGAGAGCACTTCCCTTGAAAAGGCCATGCCGCGCGATCAGGAGCAGATGCTCTCGATCGAAAAGAAACTGCTCGAAGCCCCGAATGTCAGCGAATTCCAGGGCGATGTCAGCGAACGCAAAGGCGTGGAAGGCCTTGAGGTGCTGGACGATGTAACCATGGTTTGTGTGCCCGACTTGATGACCACCATGCCCGGTGAAAAACTAGACCTGGATATGGTCAAGGCTGTGCAGACCCTGATGATTGCGCACTGCGAGCGCATGGGTGACCGGGTAGCCATTCTGGATACCCCCCCGGACCTGACCCCGCAGGAAGTCAAGAAGTGGCGCATGGACGTGACAGGTTTTGACTCCTCTTATGCCGCGATGTACTACCCGTGGATCAAAGTATCTGACCCGGCCACCAACACCAATGTCGCCATGCCGCCGTCTGGCCATATGGCTGGGGTCTGGGCCCGCAATGACAATACCCGCGGCGTGCATAAGGCCCCGGCCAATGAAGTCGTGCAGGGCGCGGTGGGACTGTCCTACCAGACCACCAAGGGCGAACAGGATACCCTGAACCCGATTGGTGTCAACTGCATCCGGGCATTTCCTGGCCGCGGGATTCGCGTTTGGGGTGCCCGCACCCTGACCAGCGATCCGGCCTGGAAATATATCAACGTGCGCCGGTTGTTCAACTATGTTGAAAAATCGATCGAAGGCGGCACCCAATGGGTTGTTTTCGAACCCAACAACCGCAAGTTGTGGGCTCGCGTCAACCGCGATGTATCTGCCTTTTTGCGAACGGTTTGGCGAGATGGTGCCTTGTTTGGTTCATCCCCTGGTGAGGCTTTCTATGTCAAAGTGGATGATGAACTCAACCCGCCCGAATCGCGTGATTTGGGACGCCTGGTCATTGAGATCGGGCTTGCGCCGGTAAAACCAGCCGAATTTGTGATCTTCCGCATCAGCCAGTGGGCTGGTCCTGGATCGGAATAAGTCAGTTCGGAA
>DNGN01000140.1 GCA_003486225.1 Chloroflexota bacterium | reverse complement strand
GGATACTCCATTTTTAGCTCAGCTTGCAGTTACATACAAGCGTTTATTTTTTAAGATGATTTTTACAGCGGTCATCTGAACGCCTCAACCCTTGCCTGCAGTCTAACGGATATGTATCTGCAGCCGATGTTGAAAGAATTCTCCAGTGGGACCGTGCGTATCATACCATTGGTCTTGGGAGTCATGTTGGTATCATGAAAACAGGCTGAGGTCATTAAATGTCAAGGTGAGGGGGGATCTACCTATCATCCAGGTCTGGCACATATCAGGATCTGGCAGCGATCGAAATTGGCCGTTATCTACACGATCGCAGCCCGATCCACATTTTGCCAGGGAGAAACAACAAACTCGATCGCATTCTGCAATACCAGGACATGCACCGGTTCAGGTTCCACCAGCCTGCCCCAATACGACCTGTCATCAATCATGCAATGGTCCATGCTGATGCGCCGCTGCTGCGCATTTGCCAACCCGGCGTTGTAAAACGTCCGATCACGAATCCCATTGATCCAGTAAATATAATCATTGGCAGACACCCATTCCGCTGAAGAAGTCACCAGCGGCGCGTTATCCGGCAGGGTGATGGTGGATGTAAAAGCCTCGTTTCCCTCGCCTATCTCGGTATGGATCGTATTGCCATCTTGCTCATGAACCACCCTGGAGGCTTTGGTTATAATGCTGACCGGATCCACCGAAAATTGTGACGACCTGGCATCCAACACCATGTAGCGGGGAATATTATTCGCATCTTGCACAAATAACGACCATTCCGCCCGCATGCCATTGGCCAATCCCGAGACCCGGTAGGCATTCACAGTCAGCAGATAATCCGGCTCATCGGTCTCCAGGCAGCGGATCGGGCACAGCGAAAAAGCTGGCGGAATCCTGAGTTTTTGTGCTAGGCCTTCCACCTCGGACGATTTAATCCGGTAAACCCAGTAGATTGATGGCGGATCCTTTTCTACCGTAAACTGCAGCAGCGGGTGGTCCTTTCCGATCGCGATTTTCAGTCCCGTCAGGACAGACATCTGGGAATACATGAACCGATTCAAAAAACTTCTTCCCAATCGTCCGAGCCTGGAAAGTGGTTTGTGGCGGACGGGGTTTTCCATAAGCAGTCTCCAATCAGTATCTCGTCAACACGGCGGGGATCCATGTCCAGAACCGCAAGCATGGTTGCATTTCTCGCAATTCCTCTAACAGGTCAAATTGTACCCAATTTGCAGGATATTTGGTTAAACCCCATACCATCCAAAACGTGTCTGCCTTGCTCGGGAATGGCCATGCCAGTAACGCTGCCATCAAAATTAAGACAGAGACAACCGTCATTAGTCATCTGGCCGTTTATAAACCCAACCCATCATCCAACGGTGCGGGATTTGGTCAGGAGCCTAAAACTTGTATAATAAAACTATACGATGGAGGACATCCCTCCAAGAGTCCAACGAACCACTACCCAATGCAGCATCCCGGCCGCGCATGTAAGAGTAACGAGAAATGCCTGGACATTCTCAACCCGATACCAAAAACACACCCCTGGACGCAGACCTGCTGCAAACCCCGTTCAGGGTCCGGACCAATTGGCATGTCATCACAGGCGCGTCAAGTTCCGGAAAAACGACCCTGATCGACCGGTTGAGCGAAGAAGGTTTCCGCACAGTTCCGGAGGCAGGGCGCCAATACTTTGAGAAGGAGCTAGCCAAAGGACGTTCCATCGAAGAGATCCGCCAGGATCGCGCGGCCATGACCCGCCAGATATATGCACTGTGGCTGAAGCTTAATCAGAAACTGCAGCCTGGGGAGCTTATGTTCCTCGACCGCGGTCTCCCAGACGCGTTGTCCTTCTACCGCTTTGCAGGCATGAACCCCAACCAGATCCTGCCCGATTGCTTTCAGCATCGTTACGCATCCGTCTTCATCCTGGACCGTCTCCCCTATCAGCAGGATGGGATCAGGGGCGGAGACGACACATCTGCCGCGTATTTCGATTCATGGATGGAACGCGATTACAGTGCTTTGGGGTACGAAATTGTCAGGGTCCCCGTAATTCCGCCGGACGAGCGCACCGCTTTTATTCTCGGCAGACTCTCTGACCGGGGAAAGTTATAACCGAGTTCAAACGACCTTGAGCATTGCCATGCAAGGGAAAGGGCATTAAAAAAACCCATGAAAATTTATATCTCAGGAGTTATGCAAGGTTCAATTACAGGCAAAGGCATCCAGGGGCAAGGGTACCGCCAAATGATCAGCGATGCGGTAAAAACCTGTCACCCGGAAGCCGAGATCTATGATCCCTTCTCTGCTTTCCCGGGCAGCGTGGAGTTTGATGACCGGCGCGCCAAACACGCACTTTTTACAATGGCGCAGGAAGCAGCCGCAGCCGATATCCTGATTGCCTATCTGCCCGAGGCCAGTATGGGAACCGCCCTCGAGATGGTCCGGGCCTACGACAACGGAAAGACCATCCTGAGCATCTCAGCCCTGGAAGAAAACTGGTTCATCCGGGCAGTTTCTGCCAAAATATTTACCTCGCTGGATGAGTTTGAGGCCTGGATAAGCCAGACACAGCTATCAGAACTGCTCACCGATCAAGCCAATCCGAACGCATCCTAAAAGTAGATCAAAATTTTGCAGTTTTGGGGGAAAAGCGACAGCCATGATCCCTTTGCGCAAAATAGTAGTCTTTTTAATGATTCCAAACAGATGGCTGGTGAAATCCAACGCTGGCCAAGACCTCAGAACGGATTCCATCCAGGCAAATATTTACCCTACCCACTAATTAACTATATTTCAATGACCAGGTCAGAATATAAAAAATAAGCAGATTTCAGCGTCAGATTTAGTTCCCGGTTAGTCTGTGGTGTCAGGGCTTAGTAGATTAAACCCATCATTTTCCCCGTAGGCTTACCCACCACCCAGGCACCTATTGAACAGGTCAAAGCAGATATATAATTTTGATAATTCTCATATTAATTGTATAATTTTTATAGATAGACTGGATATCAACCACTCCTGCACATCGTATCAATACAACTCACCCGCGTTACCATAAAAATTTAATCAAATCTTATCCATAAAACCTTAGGAGGTAATGATGGAATACATCACGGTCATAACAGTGACCACAAAACCAGGATTGCGTTTCCAGGGCATCGAGCATTTAAAGAAATTTGCTACCTTATTGAAAGAAAAATTCGGCATTTCAACCGAAATCCTTGGCAACATGAATGGCGCAATCTATCGAAATCACGTGGTTTCTCGCTACAATGGTGCAGCGCAAATGGAAGAGACCAACGCAAAAGTAATGGCAGACCCAGAATGGCTGCAGTGGTTCGACGAAGGCAAAGAATTATTTGTATGGGCTGATGCCAGCCAAACAACTTTCATGGTCCACTAACTTAATTCAAGCACCCATTCATCCAGTCTGATAAAGCGCCTGCTGGCTTGCAGCAGGCGCTTTTTCTTTATGGAGAATTTTCTGAAGAAAGAAGACGGCAAACCATGGGGGATCGAAGATTCTGGTGTACAATTTTTCAAAATCCTTGGAGGAGGCTAGAGATGATCAAACGCATTTTATCCATTACCCTGGGTGTACTGGTGTTGGCCATCCTCATCGCTCACATCCTCGCCAGCCCGGCTCCGGACCACCCCTTCTTCGACCAGTTTGGCGCACACCAGTACCCGCTGGTGATCGCCCATGCGGGCTCGGAACTCTACCCCACCGATACCTTCTATGCCCTGGAGAAATATCACGACATGGGCGTGGATATCCTGGAGATGGACCTGCACATGACCGCGGACGGCGAGATCATCCTGATCCATGACGATACTCTCGAACGCACCACCGACGGCAGCGGCGATGTACGGGAAATGACCCTGGCAGAAATCCAGGTCTTCGATGCCGGCTATTACTGGACCCAAGATGACCAGACCTATCCTTTCCGCGGGTTAGGGATCACAGTCCCAACCCTGCGGCAGGTTTTTGAGGCTTTTCCCGACTCCGCCATGATCATGGAGATCAAGCAGGATACCCCCTCCATGGCCGCCCCGCTGTGTGACCTGATCCGCCAGTACAACATGCAGAACAAGGTCATGGTGCCCTCATTCAGCCACACCGCCCTGCAGGAATTTCGCCAGGTCTGCCCAGAGGTAGCCACGGCTGCCAGCGAGGATGAGGTGCGCGACTTTGTCATCCGCGGCTTTTTACTGATGGCTGGTACCATCACTCCGCAATACCAGGCCCTTCAGGTTCCCGAGAGTCGCGATGGCATTCCCGTCGTCACCCGGCTGCTGCTGTGGTTTGCCCGCAACCGTAACGTAGAAGTCCACATCTGGACCATCAACGAACCGGACGACATGCAGCGCTTCATTGACATGGGCCTCGATGGCATCATGACAGACCGCACCGACACCCTGCTCGAGATACTCGGCCGCGAGCAATAGTTAAAAAATCACCAGTGTTGCACATCAGCACACTCCCTGCGTCTAGACACTGATTCAGACCAGGCGCCATTTCACATGCAAGGACCAAGATGCAAAAAATCTCAAGATTCCTCAAATCACTTCCCTGGCTGGCACTGCGCATCGCCCTGCTGGTACTGCTGGCGCTTGCCTTCGCCCGGCCCGTGCTGGTGCGCACCGGCGCAACCCTGTACAACCAGGATGCCGTGATGCATCTCGTCGTCAACGACAACTCGT